>PMUM01000084.1 GCA_003166855.1 Acidobacteriaceae bacterium
GGTGCTAGGAAAAGCTAGAAGCTAGGAGCTCAAGGCCAGGAGCTAGTAGACTTGCATAGAGCAGAACTGACGACGACCGCGCCCAGCGCGCCCTTGCCCATGAACGCCATCTGGCGAACAATCCGCGGATACATTCTGTGGCAATACGAGCGAGGCACGTTGCATTACGACATCATGGTCACGCTGATCATTATTTTTGTACTGTTCTCGCCGCGCGTGATCAACTTCAATGACAAACCCATCGCACGCATTCCGCATCCGACTGATGTAGTCGTCAGCGCAGATGCCGAGGGGCACCTTTTTTACCAGGTGGCAGCCAGCGCCGTTTCACCAGGCGATGAACAGTCGGTGCGGGAACAGTTGCTGCAGATTATCGAGCCTATTTCGGGGGCGGTTTCGATTGTGAGTTATGAAATTGTTTCCGACAGCAAGGGAAAAGTGCAGGGTTATAAGGTTCTGGCCACACGGGACTGACGATCGATTCAGACGCAAGTTGGATATCGAATGAAAAGTTTCGCGCTAATCCTGCCGATCGGGCTCCTCTGGGGCTTTATGCACGCTCCGGCGAAACCTCCGCAATCAGACGCTGAATCCAGCCCGCTCAACACGGTTCTGAAAAAGATGGATACGGCTGCGGCGGGCTTTCGCAGCGCGCAGGCGGAGTTCGAGTGGGACACCTACGAAAAAGTTATCGATGAAATCGACGACATCCAAAAAGGCACCATCTACTACCGCCGCGTCGGCAAAGAAATCGAGATGATGGCTGACGTCAAGATGGCGGGAAGCGATCCTCAGAAGCTTAAGCCTGAACCAAAATTTGTGCTCTTCAGCAAGGGCAAGGTTCGCATGTATCAGCCCAAGATGGACCAGATCACCGAATTCGATCTCGGAAAGAACCGCGCCGATCTGGAGAGTTACGTGGTGCTCGGTTTTGGGGGCAGCGGGCAGGATCTGGTGAAGACCTTCGTTGTCACGTATGTGGGCCCGGAGACCATCAACGGCATCGCAACGGCGAAACTAAAGCTGATCCCCAAGTCGGAGAAGGTTCGCAACACGTACAAAGAGATTTGGCTGTGGATCGATCTCGACAAAGGCATCTCAGCGCAGCAGCAGGCATTTCAACCCGACGGGAACTACCGGCTGGCGAAATACCCGTCCATTCGGCTGAACGAGAAGATCAACGACGAGGTTTTCAAGCTAAAGACCACAAGCAAGACGCAGACGATTTCACCGACGGGCTAAGTCATTGAATCGAAAGGGCAAGAAGGTATGCTGAGAAGTGCAGCCGGGGAGCTATACTGACCGCTACCTTCAGTTGGGTTTATTCATGGCCAAGGTTTTTACGATTACAGTCCCTCCTAAGCTGGGCAATAAGCGCAGGGAGCGAACCTCAGATCCTCGTTATGTGGATGGACAACGCCTGTTGGTCGAGGCCATGAAGTATCTGGCGCAAGCCGATCCGGTGCAGAACCGTCCCGCGATCGAACTCATCTCCGAACACGTGCGCACGAGATTCCGCATGAGCGACTCGCCGCTGGCATAGCGCGTCGGCGCGGTACCTTCTTCGGCTTGGCATTTCGTCACGCAAAGAAAAAGGGGCGGATTTCTCCGCCCCCCCCGGAACGAGATCACTTTCTCCATTCGCCTAGCTAGAACGAGTACCGCGCCGCGAACTCCATTCTGCGGTAGATCGTCAAGGTCTTGGTGAAATCGCCAAACGAGCTTACCTGGTCAACTCCAGTGTTCGCGGTCAGCCCGTCGAAGCGGACATTGTTGAAAGCGTTATAGGTTTCCCAGCGGAACTGCAGTTTCTGCGACTCGGTGATATTGAAGGTTTTGTGCAGACCCAGATCCGTATTGAAATATCCCGGTCCGCGAACGGTATTGCGGTTCCCGACTTCTCCCGCGAAATCTTGACGGTAGGAAGTGATCGCGACGTCTCGATTCTTGAAAACATTGGGCGCCCCGTTCACCATCGTGGTTTGGACGACAGGGTTGGGTCCAATTTGCGTGGCGTAGCCGCTCAGGTCCCAATTCGTGGCCCACGCTGCGCCATTGCCGATGCTCAACGGGAACCCACTGGTCCAGCGCAAAACGCCGCTCAGATCCCACCCGCCGAGAATGGCGTTCGCCACACGGCCCCCACCGGCGCTAATTGCCTTGCCGCGACCGAAGGGAAGTTCGTACACCCAGTTGGAATTGATTTGATGGGTGGTATCGAACGTTGAGGTAGCGCGCTGCAACCTCGGGCTCCAGGCGTTGTAGATCTGGTCTCCCGGGCCGCCCAGGTTCCCGATCCGTTCCGCGTCCGATCCTACATCGATGGAATGGGAATACGTATAGTTCAAGTCGAACTGCAAACCGTGGGACATGCCATGCCGCAGCAACAACTGGCCGGCATTGTACGCGCTGTTTCCGATCGACCGCCACGCATACAGGGATGCAAATTGCGAGGCAAAGTATTGCGGGGTGTTCTGGACCGCGCCACCCAGGGTGATGCAACCTGGGAAGCATGGAGTGGTACCCACCCCATCGATGATCTGTTGGAAGGTGGATTCGTTGTGCACGAAGCCGCACGACATCATGTCATACATGTTCTGGGTCGCGGTGGGATTCGCAGGAGCGTTCGGGGCGCAAGTACCAGGAAAACCAAAATAGTTACCCGCCTCGCCTGCCGGACCGGCAGATGTGGCGCCGAACAGGTTTTCCCAATAAGGAATTGGTGCAAGCTGACTCTCCGACGTACCTGCCAGCACCGCATTGTCGAGTAGACGCGTGGCTCCGTAGTAGTCCATATGAGAGACCGGGTCCACAATGTCGCGAGGCTGCCCCAAGTCTTCCTGCTGCAGCAAGCGGTGTCCGATTCGGCCCACATAGGCGGCTTCAAGCGTAAAACCGTGTCGCAGTTCGCGCTCGAAGGACATGTTGAAGCCGTAGGAGTAGGGCGTCCTGAGCCGGTCATCCAAGCCCCATTGCACCGCGAAGTTGGTCAAGGGGAACTGGGTGGGAAAACTTGCGCCCGGCGATGGCGTGATCAGCGATGGCGGCAGGGTGTACAGAGGGTTCGTCGGCCCCACTCGAGGGGCCGTATCCACGTCCTGGACTCCTCCGGTGTTGGTTAGCAGGGTTGAGAGTCCAAACGAACCATCCTGGTCGAAGGTGTTCACAATGCCCTCGCCGAAATGGTCGAAATATATGCCAGCTCCCATACGGATGGAACTCTTGCCCGGACCACCGAATAGATGTCCCAGGAAGCCCTGGTCGAAGCTAGGCGAGTAGGCGATGGCCACGCGAGGGGCAAAATTCTTGAAGTCGTCTGCCCAGTAAGGGTTCCCTTTATTGGCCTGGCCAGAGAGATCAAATGTGATTGGATTGTTGAAGGGCAAGCCAGTCAACTGGGTTTGTGCCCGCTGGTTGAACCAGCGATTCAGGCTGGTTGTGGGCGCTACCTGTACTCCGTTCACTTCGTAGGGAGGCTGCAGGAACGTCCAACGGAGGCCGTAGGTGATCGTGAGGTTCTTGCGGGCCCGCCAGGAATCCTGCACATAGGCCTCAAACTCATGGTTGAGGAAATGACGTAGGTTGGGAGCGCCATCCGGGAGGGTTTGGCCCGTGGTGGTGAAGTTGTATCGCTTATCTACTTCGGTGATGATTCCCGCGAGCACTGTTACCGGATAGTCGTAGGAATTGTTGAAACCAGAATCCACTGCAGGCAGATCGAGTGAAGCGAACTGCGGGGCGCCGGGATCGAGACTTTTCCCTTTGTTCGCGACACCGGAAACATCCAGCCAGGAAGCGTTGATGAAGGCATCGGAAAACGAAGTCAGGGTCGAATTCTTAATATTGCTAATCATTCTGAAATTCGCCCCGAACCCCCACGTGTGTGTGCCTTTGGTCCAGGAAAGGTCATCGATGAAGTTGTGAACTGGGAGGGCTACATCGTAGGAATTGTTGCCCTGGCCTCCGGGATTGTCCAAGCCCCGCAATTCGAGATACGTGACGTTTCCCGCTCCAGTCTGATCGACCGCTTGCCGTACGAAACCATAATGGAAGTTGTTGATCAGCGAAGAGGACAGGACTGCCGTGTACCCGACGGCCAAGCTCTTGGCGACGGTGGTCTGCGCAATATTTGCAGTCATCCCCGGAAATTGAGGAGCGCTGTCCGACGTATCGCCATTCATAATTCCGCGCACGAACAAGCGATGGTTTCCGTTTTGCGTGATGTTGTAGTCGATCTTTGCGATGTAGGTATTGAGAGTGAGAGGAGTCGCTCCCGCGAAGGTGTAGCCCTGGTAGTTGAAGCCGTCCGCACCCACCGCGGAGTTGGTGTTGGGCGTGGGATAGCCGTTGAGGATCCCCTGCACATTGGGATTCGCGCCTGGTCCCTGGGGGCAGGCGCCGAACCCAGAACAATTGGGATCGAGCAGCGCCAAGGTCGGCGCTGTCATGGTCGCCAGAAGTACCTGCGTCGGATCCTGTCCCGCAGCCGGACCGACGGTGATGCTGGCACCATTGGCACCCTTATTGCTCGTAACACAGTTCGGATCGCCGACATCGCAGAGATAACTCACGATCCCATTGCGAAGATTAAGGCTCGGCACCACGCGCGTGGTTTGCGTGCTCTCGTGTTGCACCTGTCGTTCCCAGTTCATGAAGAAGAACGCCCTGTCTTTCTTAATGGGACCACCCAGCGACGCGCCATAGGTGTTCCGCCGCAGGTACGGCGGGGTGTTCTTCAGCCCGGAGCCAACCTGCGCCTGCTCGTTGAACCAGTCGTTGGCCTCGCCGATATTGGAACGGTTCAGTTCTTCCGCATGGCCATGCCACGAATTGGTCCCACTCTTGGTGATCAACTGCACTTGCGCGCCGGAAGATCTTCCCTCGTCCGCGTTGGCGTTCGAGGTGGTCACGCGAAACTCTTCGACCGAGTCCAGGGTGGAGCGCACGGCTCCCTGAAAGGCGAAGCCATTGCTCTGGTCGTTGTTGTCAACGCCATCCAGAGTGATATTGGTCTGATCGCTGCGCCCGCCGTTGGTAGCTCCGGAGCGCGTGTCGAACATATTGTCGATGGCCGTGCCTGAGGTTGGATTGGTGTAGGTAACCCCGGCCTGCAGACTCAGAATCTCCACCGGATTACGGCCTTCGAACGGCAACTCCACGATCTGCTTGCTCTCGAAGGCGTTGCCCATCGTCGCGTCCGTCGTATTCACGTGGGTGGCTTCGCCGGTCACCTCGACGGTGACGGTTTGCCCTTGCACCTGCATGGTGAAATTTATGGTGGAGGGAACACTGACCAGAAGCTGAACGCCTTCTTGCCTCACCTCGGCAAAACCCGTGGCACTCGCGGTGAGGGCGTAGGTCGACGGCGGCACCTGCAAGAACTGGTATTCCCCATGACCATCGGTCTTTACGCTGCGTGAATAGCCAGTCTGTTTGTCGATGATGGTAACGGTCGCGCCCTGCAGCACCGCGCCTTTGGCGTCTGAGACTGCGCCGCGCAANNTCAACGAGAAAATCACCGCACGTAAGCCAGAGCGCATAGAGAACTCCCTCCACGCCCTAAAGGGCGTCGAATTTCTGATTACGTCTGCCCAGGAACTGAGAGACCGCAGGAGACCCCTGGGGACCTGATGGGGCGCTATTGTGCAACTACAGCACCACAAAGTTCAAGCTGAATCTACGGGATTTAATGACCATGTGAATCGTTTGAATACGGGATGTCACAGACTTGGCTTCCAGATTTGGAAGTTTATGCACGCGAGTGGAAGAGCGCCGAGGCAAGAACGATGACCGCGGGATAGCATTCCAGCGTGTAGCGGGGCTCAGGATTCTCGAGGCTCCCGAGGAATACGGAACGGAGCACTAGAAATAAAATGAATAGTCCGATGCCGAAAAATTCGCGGGAGCGCACGAGTCCGGCGCCCGCCAGCGCGACGTATGCCAGGTTGATGAGGCCGAACCCGAGGCTGACCGCGAGCCAGCGGCCGTCGTCGTTGAACTCCCACCAGCGCGGGTCGGAGGGAAACAGCTCGGTGCGCGGACGCAGCCACATGTCGGCGATGCGCACGGCTGGAAGCCACACGTAGTAGCGCAAGGGCGCGGCGTGAACGCACTCGGCTGCCAGGGAGGCGAAGCGGGCGTCGAGTACCGTGGTCATATCGTGGTCGCGGTTGTAGTCGGCGAAGAGTTGGGCGGTTTGCGCCTGCTGCTGTTCGGAATCGAAGGCTCGCCGGGGCAGACGCGTCACGTCGATGTCCGCCCCGGGGACGTTCCAGTAAATCTCCTGCACCGAGACATAGTCGGCGATCCAGGTCTTGACCCAGCGGTTGAAGCCATTCATCACGACGTCGTCGGAATCGGTCGCGTAGCGCGGGGCCAGAGGCTCAAAGCGGTGCAGGGTGTGAAAGTTGCGCAGGGTCCAGGGGATGAGGGGAGCGGTGGCGCCAATCGCGACCAGCACTCCGGCCATGAGGATCGTTCGTGTGGTTAGGCGTCGGTCAGTAGACCTTGCCGGTTCCGTTCTCAGGCAACGAAGCAGCAGCCAGAGCAGGTATCCACCAATCGCTGCAAGTAAGATTCCTCCGTCGGGGCGGAGCAGAATCGCAGCCCCTACGGAGAATCCGCACGCAAGCCAGATGGTTGGACGGCGAGCCGGGTGTGGCTCTGTCTCGCCCACTCCCAAGCCGACGAAAACCAGGTGCAGAGCCAGCGCGATGAAGAAAATCTCCAGAGTCTCGGTGAGAGCCGTCGCGGCATAGTTGGCGAGGAAGGGACAGAGGGCCGCCAGTAGGAACGCTGCCTGCGCCGCTCGGCCGTTGAACAGACGCCGCGCCATGTCGGCAATGAGGAAGCAGGTGGCCAGGTCGAACATCACCTGTACCAGCAGGACTGCCCGGAAATTGTCGATCCCGAACAGAGCGAAAATCACCGCCAGAAAGGCGGGATACCCGGGCAGACGCGACAGGGTCGGGACGATCACACCGGAGTTGGTTATGCCGTATATACCGTGCTGGAGCCAGTTTTCCGCGATGTTGGCGTAGAACCGTGAGTCGTCTACTACCCCAGGAAAACGCGCGACCAGCAGCAACCGCAGGCCCAGTGCAGCCAGGCTCGCCCATGCAAAGAACCGCGCCCGCTTCCCGATGAGTTCCCGCACGGGCGAATGATAGCGCGTTTGCGGCAATCCCGGAGCCGCGAAATTGCATCTTAGGATGCAGAGCAGTTAATCTCGCCCTGCCTCGCCAAGAATTGACCGTGTGCCGTCCGCGGCATACGATGAACAGTTACTCACCCATGTCTCAGCCCATCTTCTATGATCCGCAACGCGCCCGGTGGAAACGCTTGCGGCGCCTGGTCGATGTCACGGCCGTAGTCGTCTCCGCGTTGATCATTTTCTTCGTCTACACGGCATTGCGAGATGAGCCGCTGCCGGAACTCCTTTTCTCGCCACAGAAGCGCGCCTTCAAGGCGTTGAAGGAAAGTGAAAAGGAAAAGGCGCGCGACCGGCAAAAGAAAATGGCCGCCCGCTCGCACCGCAAGTCGAAGCTGGCCGCGTCGCAGGTCAAGCTGAATCAGAGCGAAGGAATTCGCGCCGCCTTCTACGTGCCCTGGGATGCGGCCAGTTTCTCGTCGCTCCGCGCGTACGCTCGCCAGATCGACATGCTGTATCCCGACTGGGTGCACGTGCTCACGGCCGATGGACGTCTGCAGGGTGTTGACGATCAGACCAATAAGTATTTTGACGTCGTGCAGGGCAGCACGGTGCTGCCGGTTGACGACCGCGTGATGCCTTTCTTGAAGACGGAAGACCCCGCAATGGAAGTCTTTCCGATTGTGAACAATTTCGACGGCGCGAACTGGGTGGGAGAGATTGCCGGGTTTCTGAATAATCCGAGTGCGCGAGCGCTGTTCCGGCAGCAAGCCTCGCAGTTTCTGTCGTCCGGGCACTACCGCGGCCTCATGATCGACTTCGAGACGTTCCCGCAGAGCGCACAGAAAGGCTACGTCGCGCTGCTGCAGGAATTGTCGGGCGATCTGCATGGGCGCGGCATGAAGCTCTACGTTGCCGTCCAGGCTCATAACAATGAATACGATTACCCGTCGATTGCCGCGGCGGTTGATGGCGTCGTGCTGATGAATTACGACGAGCACTATCCCGGTGCTCAGTCCGGCCCCGTGAGTTCGCAGGACTGGTTCGTGCAGAACCTGACGTTCGCCAGGAGCGTCATTCCGCAGGAAAAGATCATCTGCGCGATCGCTAACTATGGCTACGACTGGGTGCTGAAGCCGAAGAAGGGCAGCCTGCCTCCGGAGGTTCACGACTCGTCCGTAAGCGTGCAGGACGCGTGGCTGACCGCGCGCGATTCCGAAGAGGACGTCAACTTCGATGATGACGCCATGAATCCGCACTTCAGCTACCTCGATGAACACAGTTATCGGCACGATGTCTGGTTTCTCGATGCGGTGACGGCGCTCAACCACATGCGAGCCGCGCAGAATCTTGGCATCCAGACGTTCGCGCTGTGGCGTCTGGGAAGCGAGGACCGCTCGCTGTGGCGCGTATGGGACGTACCCGGAGACGCGGGCGCCACCGATAAACTGAAGGACGTTCCGCCAGGCGCTGATGTGGACATGGAAGGCCAGGGCGAAATCCTACGGATTGAAGACAAGCCCGCTCACGGCACTCGCGATCTGACCATCGATGCAAACAGTCACCTGATCACCGACGAAGTCTTCCAGACCTTGCCCGAACCCTACCGGGTCGGACGTTATGGCTACAGCCCGAACAAAATTGCGCTGACCTTCGACGACGG
>PMUM01000062.1 GCA_003166855.1 Acidobacteriaceae bacterium
CCCTCCAGCGCCTTGAGCACCTCATCGCGCAACGACCGCAGGCTTGCCCACTCTTCGTCCGACTTCGAACCCGTTGCCAGCAACGCTGTGTCCCCAAGAAGCTCGTCCGTGGTCGGAAACTGCGCCAGATGCACGCTCTCCTCGCGCCCAGCAACTTTCGGCAGGTACGGCCAGATCTCCTCACAAGTGAAACTCATGATCGGCGCCAGCAACCGCACCAGCGCCTCACCGATGCGCCACACCGCCGTCTGCGCCGACCGCCGCGCCTCCGATTTCGGCGCGGAAATATACAGCCGGTCCTTGAGCACGTCGAAGTAAAACGCGCTCAGGTCCACAATGCAGAAATGGTTCACGCGGTGGTAGATCTTATGAAAGGCGTATTCCTCGTACGCACTCCGCACGTCGGCCACGAACCCGCAGGTCTGGCGCAGCATGTACTGGTCGAGCGGATCCATCTGGTCGAACGGCACCGCATCCGTCTGCGGATTGAAGTCCCCCACATTTCCCAGGACGTAGCGGAACGTATTGCGGATCTTGCGATAATTCTCCGCGACCCGCAGCATCAGCGCTTCGGATCCCACCACGTCCTCGCGGAAATCAACCGACGCCACCCACAGCCGCACGACTTCACCGCCCAGCCGGCTCGAGATGTCGACCGGGTCCACATCATTCCCGCGCGACTTCGACATCGCCTGGCCCTTTTCGTCGAGCGTCCACCCGGGCGTGACCACGCCTTTGTACGGCGGACTGGCATGCGTGCCCATGGCGCAGAGCAGGGAAGACTGAAACCATCCGCGGTACTGGTCTCCGCCCTCGAGATATAAATCCGAAGGCCACGGATAATCCGGCTCATCATCGACCAGCGCCAGATAGCTCGCGCCCGACTCCAGCCACACGTCGAAGATGTCGGTTTCCTTCTCGAACTTCGTCCCGCTGCAGTGCGGACACTTCGTTCCCGCGGGAAGAATCGTGTCCGACTCGGGCGTGAACCAGGCATCGGCCCCCGACTTCGCGAACAACTCCACCACTCTCTTGTTGACCGCGTGATCGTTGAGCGGCTTGCCGCATCCCTCGCACAGGAACACGGCGATGGGCACACCCCACACGCGCTGCCGCGAGATGCACCAATCCGGCCGCGTCTGGATCATGTTCGACAGCCGCTCTTCGCCCCATGCCGGATCCCACTTGACCTTCTTGATTTCGTCCAGCGTCCGCGTGCGCAACGTGTCGTTCTTTCCGGCCCCGCCCGGCATGGGCGTTTCCATCGAAATGAACCACTGCTCGGTCGCGCGAAAAATTACCGGATTATGACAGCGCCAGCAATGCGGATACGAGTGCACCGTCTTCTCCGTATGCAAGAGCGCCCCGCGGCTCCGCACCAAATCGACGATCGGCTGGTTCGCCTCCCACACGCGCTTGCCCGTGTACTCCGGCAGTCCGTTGCGCAGGATGCCTTTCTCGTCGACGTTGCTCGTGGCGTCGAGCCCATATTTCATGCCGGTGATAAAGTCCTCAGCGCCGTGCGACGGCGCCGTGTGGACCACTCCCGTCCCCGTGTCCATGGTGACGTAGTCCGCCAGCACGCCCAGAATCTTGCGATCCAGGAACGGATGCTGAAAGTTCAGCCGCTCCATCTTCCGCCCAGGGAAGTGGGCGAGTGGCTTCGGATCGGCGAGATTGCACTTCGCTGCCGCATCGGCGGCCAGCCGCGACGCCACGATATAAACTTCTCCGCCCGACTCCAGCGCCACGTACTCTTCGTCCGGATGAAACGCCACCGCCATCGAAGCCGGCAGCGTCCACGGAGTGGTCGTCCAGATAATCGTCGAAACTTTCTTCCCCGCGAGCGCCGGATCGATCTTCGCCGGATCGTCAAGCAGCCCGTACTTCACCCACACGGTGATGCTGGTGTGGTTCTCATACTCGACCTCAGCCTCGGCCAGCGCGGTCTCGTCATGCATGCACCAGTAGACGGCGCGCAGCCCTTTGTATACGAATCCGTTTTCGTAAAACGAAAAAAACGTCGACAGCACGACCGACTCATACTGTGGAGTCATCGTCGCATACGGCCGGTCAAATCTCCCGAATACGCCGATGCGCTTAAACTGCGTCCGCTGCAGGTCGAGATATTTTTGCGCGTACTTGCGGCACTCCGCGCGCACATCGGTGGCCTTCATTTGCAGCTTCTTGCCGCCCAGTTCCTTGTCGACCTTGATCTCGATGGGCAGCCCGTGGCAATCCCACCCGGGCACATAAGGCGCGTCAAACCCCGCCATGGTCTTCGATTTGACGATGAAATCCTTCAGGCACTTATTCATCGCTGTGCCCAAGTGGATGGGCCCGCTGGTGTACGGTGGCCCGTCGTGCAGAATGAAGCGGGGCGCGCCTTTTCGAGCCTTCCGGATGCGCTCGTAAATGCCCGTCTGCTCCCAGCGTTCGAGCATTTTGGGCTCGTTCTGAGGCAGGTTGGCCTTCATCGGAAAGTCAGTTTTCGGCAGATTGATGGTCTTTTTGAGCTCGAAGGCCACTCGGTTCGCGTCTCCCAAATGATTGAATCTTTTCATTATAGGGAGCGGGGCAGGGATCGTCCATGCAGCGCCGTAGTGCTGTTGCGTCCGGCACCTCTAGAGGCGTCATCCTGAACGGAGCTGTTCTTCAGGCGAAGTGAAGGATCCTGCGAGGACTCGCGGCTCATTTTCTACGATGCCCCTAGATCCCAGTTCCGGTCCCGATAGCAGGAAGGACATGTCTTTTCGACATTTGCCAGGCACAACGAAATGCACTGTCGAAATAGGTCGACTAGAGGTACAATTTTAAAGACGCAGACAGTCTGGCGCGGTGTCCGTGGGGGCAGCCGACAGGTAACCTCAGTTTGACAAAAAAGGGACAGAAGTCCATGCAACTTGTGCTGAGTGGCGCTCATCTGTGTACAGAGGGCGTCACAGGACAGCGAAACTAGCAGGCTGGTCCAAGCAGACCGGCGAGGGTGTCCAGACCAGAATTATGGGATCCGAACCAATCAACCCGAGCGGCCCCGCCAACGAGCCAGAACTCCACCTGCTTTTGGCGAACACTACCTTCGAAGAACCCCTCTACAAGTCCCTGTTTCGTGAATTGGACGACTTTTTCTTCCCCAAGAAGCTTCCGCCCCTCAAGCTCGAATCGAAGCCGGAACCCGTCAAAGACATCTGGGGCTTCTACAACAATTGGAGGAATGGCGCCCTTGGTTCCACTGGCGTCCACTTCCTGATCGTGGGAGTCGTGATTGCCGGCTATATGCTCGGACGTCACGTAGTGAATGCGGCCCCGGCGACGAAGGTCACCGTCACATTGGTCGACCCCGGCGATATCCCGGCTCTGAAGCCTTCCAAGACCCAAGTTGGTGGCGGCGGTGGCGGTGGTGATCGCGACGTTCTGCAGGCGAGCAAGGGCAAACTCCCGAAGTTTGCGATGACGCAGATCACGCCACCCGTCGTGGTTATCCGCAATGATCATCCCAAGCTGGCGGTGGAACCGACGATCGTGATTCCTCCGCAAGTGCAACTGGCTTCCAACAACATGCCGAACCTGGGTGACCCCATGTCCCACGCCATGCTGCCCTCAAACGGCACAGGCTCGGGCAGCGGTATCGGTTCAGGTAGCGGCGGCGGTGTGGGATCGGGCAAGGGACCAGGCTTCGGTCCCGGTGAAGGCGGTGGCACCGGTGGAGGCATCTTCCACGTCGGCGGCGGCGTTTCTCCGCCGCGCCAGATTTACGCGCCCGAACCCGAGTTCTCCGAAGAAGCCCGCAAAGCGAAGTACCAGGGAGTCTGCACTCTCGGCTTAATCGTCGGAGCCGACGGCCGTCCCAGCAACATCCGCGTACTGAGCAGCCTGGGTATGGGACTCGATGAGAAGGCCATAGAAGCCGTGAAGAACTGGAAGTTTGAGCCCGCCATGAAAGACGGCCATCCCGTGCGCGTCGAGATCGCCGTAGAAGTCGACTTCCACCTGTACTGAGTTTTCGTCGTAGCGCCGGCGACTCGCCGGNNGTGGCGGCGTCCCGCCGCCACACCCGACCACTGAATCAGACCCCTAAGCCTTCCGCAACACCGCGAAGTGCCCCAGCTTCCTCTCCCGAAATCCCAACCTCTTGTAGATCTCAATCGCGCGCCCATTGTCTGCTCGAACGTGCAGAAACGGCGTTTCCCCGCGCTCGCGAATCCGCCTCATCACTTCCGCCATGAGAATTGCGGCATAGCCTTTACCCGTGTGCTCCGGATGCGTGCAGACCGCACTGACCTCGGTGTGCCCCGGAACTTTCAACCGCTCCCCCGCCATGGCAACCAGCTTTCCCTGCGGTCGAATGCCCAGGTACGTCCCCAGTTCATGAGTACGACTGCCAAACGGTCCAGGCTTCGTCAGGGCAGTGAGTTCAATCATCTCCAGCGAGTCCTGTGTACCAAGCTCGATGAGCTCCACGCCAGGGTTCGCCAGGGCAGACGACCCAATGCCATTGTCAGCTACCATCTGCAGCAGGGGAGCACCGACCACGAAGTCCCAGCCAGCCCGCAATTCGTACGGATCGTCGAGGAATAGCCCGACCGTCCCGCCGGATCCAACCAGTCCGGCCAAAGACGCATAGCCCTGCGCTCCATGCTCGCGGAATGCGCCCAACGGACCCACCTCGCGTACAAACCGCCGCGCCTCCTCGAAGCTCTCGGC
>PMUM01000382.1 GCA_003166855.1 Acidobacteriaceae bacterium
CGTGGGTGGTGCTGGGCGAGTGGTTCGTGCTCAATTTTCTGTCGGGAGCGCAGACGTTGTCGATGGCTCATGCGGGGGGCGATATGGGAGGCGTGGCCTTCTGGGCGCACGTGGGGGGATTTGTGTCGGGGTTGGTGATGGTGAAGCTGTTTCCGGAGCGCAGGAGGCGGACGCCTTACGCTTACCGGTAAGGACTACAGAACCCCACTTCTCGCGCAAAGANNAGGAGTGTCCGTCCCACACGGGATGTTCTCGTCCACGGCTCAAGGATGTCGATAAGGTAGAGATCCTTCGACTGCGGTTGAGCTTCGCCTTTCGGCGAAGCTCAATCCTCGCTCAGGATGACAAACAAATCGTATCTACGAACACTACTTTCACTTCTTCGGGCGGGATTCGGGTGGGACCAGGCCGGCCAGGCGGTAGTAGACGACGAGTTGGCCGTAGTGTTCGCCGCAGTGCTCGATGAAGCCGTAGGCCAGGTCGCCGATTCGCACTTGCTGATGCGAGAAGGGCTCGACGACGAGTTCGGACATTCCGTTGTCGCCTTTCGCCTGGATGGCGGCGGCGCCGTCAGCGAAGGACTTCTTGACGAAGGTGACGATGTCGGCCTTGGTCTTGTATTGATCACGCTTGGGGTCTTCGCCGGCGGGAGGCTTCTGTCCCATTACGGGATTGGTGAAGTAGTAGTTGGCTCCGGCGGCGTGGAGAAGTTGTTCGGCAAAGCTGCGCTGGGCGGGCGTGGCTTTGAAATCGTATTTGTCTTCGGGGAAATCTTCGGCCATGGCGATGAGCTTGCGTCCGACGTCGTTCCAGGAGTCGAGAACGACTTTGGATGGACTGTCTGGGGGCTTGATGGGAGTGTCTTTCTTGGCATCTTGGGCGGCTGCGGGGAGAGCGAGCGTCGCGGCAAACAGGGCGGCGGCGAGGAATGGTGATTTGAACATTGGGAGTCCTCCACGGGTGGATTAGCGGAAAGCATTGTAATTGGACTGGGGACTGGAGGAAAGGCTAGCGGGGAGTTGCCGAAAAGCAACGCCATCAGCGGACAAGCGACCAGGGGCAGCCCACAATGATTCTGCCCTCAACTCGGCCCTAAAGGGCCGATCTTCCACGGTAGTGCACGCATTTGTAGTTTTTCCGCTAACTTTGAAGTCGTGATGCCGGCTAGGCGCGGGCGGGGGCGCCCGCACCACATACGGCAAAGATCACGAGCAAGGTCAAAACCTGGACGGACAGAGCCTGCACTGAGCGAAGTCGAAGGGAGTGTCCGTCCCACACGAGACATTTCCCACACGAGACGTTTTGCCATACGAGGTTTGGCGGACGGCTATAGGGTGCCGACTGTGGGGAGGATTTCCAGGGATTCTACCGTCGCGTTGGCTGGCAGGAGGAGTGCTTGCAATGTTCCTTCGGCGACCGTTTCGGGGGACATCATTTTTTTGCGGGGGGCTTGGGGCCAGAGGGTGGTCCAGATGTCGGTGTTGGTGGCGCCGGGGAGCAGGGCGATGACGCGGATNNGGCGTTGTAGGCGGCGGATCCGGCGAAGACGCGGGTGGCGGCGATGGAGAGATTGTTCACGATGGTGCCGCCGCGCTTCATGATGGCGAGCGCGGCTTGGGTGACGAGAAATGTGCCGGTCAGGTTGGTTTCAAGAACATCTTTCCAGACGGGGAATGGAAGTTTTTCTACGGGGAGATTGGTATGGGCGATGCCGGCGTTGTTGATGAGGATGTCGAGGCGTTTGAATTGGCGGCGCGCGGCGCGGAAGAGGGCGTCGACATCGTGTGGATCGCGAATGTCGCAGGGGTGAGTGAGGACTTTTATTTTTGCGGAGGCTAGTTCCCTGCTGATGCGGGCTAGCGCTTTCTCGTCGCGGGCGGCGAGGATCAGGTTGCAGGAGTTGGCAGCTAGGGCGCGGGCTAGCGCCAGGCCGATGCCGCGGGTCGCACCGGTGACTAGGGCGACTTGGCCGCGGAGGGCGGTTGATGTTTTGGTTGAAGTTTGTCTTGTCGCCATGCGTCGCCGGGGACGGAGCGCAATCATCTTACATCATCGGATTCGGGGTGCGACGAACCGGACCTGAGTTCATGCGTCCTCGCGGATTTCCGCCATTCTTTCACGGTTGCCGCGGACAAAACTGGTTCTTTACAGTACAAAGTACTTCGTGCTATCTTAAGTTCGATCGGTATCTCCTCGCTAACCAGGAGCCGGCGTGAACCAAGTTTCCGTTTCACAGTTGACTGCTCAGATTCGGTCCAGGTCTCGTTCGATGGGACTCAAGCTGCTCCTAGTCAGCGGACTTGCCTTGCTAACGACAATTCCGTCTCTCTTCGTGAATAGCCTTGTGGAGGAACGGACCGAGCGGGCCAAGGATGTAATGCAGGAAATCAGCGGCCGGGCCGGTGGTCAGGAGGCCTTTCTCGGCCCCTCGCTGTCAATTCCGTTCAGCATTCCGCCGCCGTATAAAGGTGCGTCGACTACGCCTGGCGTATACGTGGTGTTTCCGACGAAAGGCGAAGCTAGTGTACGGGTTCATACGCAAGAGCGGCATCGCTCGTTATTCAGAGTGCCTGTCTATGAAGCCGAGTTGAAATTCGATGCGACTTTCGACCTGACGGGCGTGCCTTCCGCAGCCCCGGCAGGCGCTGAGTTGGACTGGACCCGAGCGGGGATAGTCATTGGCGTTAGCGACCCTCGCGGCGCGTTGGCAGATGGAACCTTAACGGCCAACGGCAAGACAATCACATTCGTCCCCGCAGAAAATGTTGGTGAACCAAACCCGCGTCTGCCGCTGGCATATTTTGGCGCAAGAGTTTCAGAACTGATCCAGCCAAACTCGGCGTTCAACGTAACGGCTAACCTGCGTTTTTCCGGCGCTCAGCGACTTACGGTCCTGGCCTATGGCAAGAGCACGCACCTTACCGCAGAGGGCGACTGGCCGAGCCCGGGGTTCGATGGTGGCTTCTTACCGGTGAAACGTACTATCTCTGCGCAGGGCTTTACCGGAGAGTGGTCCGTACCTTTCATCGCCCGCGGGGTTCCCGCCGAAGGGACGAATACCGCGGTCAGTGCGCTGGATCGCACTGCGATGGGGATCTCGTTCATCGAAATGGCGGACCCTTATCAATCTGTGAGCCGCTCGCTCAAATATGTACTTCTGTTTGTCGGATTATTATTCCTCTCCTACTTTGTGTTTGAAGCCACTGCTGGCAAGCGCGTCCATCCCGCCCAATATGTTCTGGTCGGCGTGGCGCACCTGATTTTTTATCTTCTCCTGCTCTCATTGGCCGAGCGGATTGGTTTTGACTGGGGATTTCTCGTGGCTGGCGGCGCCACTGTAGTTTTGCTTTCGGCCAACGCCGGGTGGATCTTCGCCAGCCGAGTGCAGGGGTGGCGCGCTCTTTTTGTATTCAGCTTGCTCTATTTTTTCATCTATCTATTACTGCGCTTAGAGGATAACGCGCTTCTGGTTGGTGCAGTGACAAGCTTTCTCGCTGTGGCTGCGGTCATGTATTTCACCCGCGACATCGATTGGTACAGTTCCATACTAAGCGAGGGCTCGCGGCCCTCCGAGGCTGCTGCAAAGGATGCTGTATAGGAAGCTCTGGTGCACGCGCAAGAACTGGGCGGATGGAGCCCGCTCGCAACAACCGTTCCTACCAGCCTCTGGTTTGCAGCATCTGGGATTCGTCTAAGCCTGCTATGGCCAGGCCCTTCATGGCGCCTTGGAGGTCTTCACTGACTTCAAGTAATACTTTAGGGTCGTTGAAGTGGGTGGCGGCTTTCACGATGGCTCTCGCGCGCTTCTCGGCTTCGACGGGATCGGCGAAGGTGGTGCTGTCTTTCATGAAAATCCCTGAGCCTACGAAGACCGCTTCGGCTCCCAGTTGCATCACCAGGCTCGCGTCTGCGGGAGTTGCAATGCCCCCGGCGGAGAAATTTGGGACGGGGAGCTTCCCTGCTTTGGCTACGATGCGGATCAGTTCGTAGGGGGCTTGGTGCTCTTTGGCTTTGGCGTAGAGTTCTTCTTCGCCGAGGACCGTGAGGATTTTCATTTCCTGAACGATCTGGCGGATGTGCTTGACGGCGTGGACGACGTCGCCGGTGCCGGCTTCTCCCTTGGTGCGGATCATGCAGGCGCCTTCGGCAATGCGGCGCAGGGCTTCGCCGAGATTGCGGGCTCCGCAGACGAAGGGGACCTTGAAGGCGTGCTTGTCGACGTGATGAGACTCGTCGGCGGGGGTGAGGACTTCGGATTCGTCGATGTAGTCGACGCCGAGTTCCTGCAAGATTTGAGCCTCGGCGAAGTGTCCGATGCGGCACTTGGCCATGACCGGGATGGACACGGCGGCCATGATTTCACGAATCTTTTTGGGGCTCGCCATGCGGGCAACGCCGCCTTCGGCGCGGATTTGCGCGGGGACGCGCTCGAGGGCCATGACGGCGACGGCGCCGGCTCGTTCGGCGATGGTGGCCTGGTCGGCGTTGGTGACGTCCATGATGACGCCGCCTTTGAGCATTTCGGCGAGGCCGGTTTTGAGACGGAGGGAGGTGGTGTTGGAACCGTTGTTCTGGGACATGAGTTGAACCCGTGGATACCTTTTCGCAAGCGCGAAGGATGAGCCGACGGCTTGGGCCGGGCGGCGCTGTTTCTATTCTAGCGCCCTTCTGGGGATTCACATAACCCCCGCGGTCGAGTTCGGGGATGGCTCCGGCCGGCTTATGGAGCGATGATAGGGATCCTTCGACTGCGTGGTCGTCCACTTCGCTCAGGATGACAATGAAAAAACAAAGTCAAAACCTGGACGGACAGGAGTGTCTGTCCAACACGAGTCCGTCCCGTACGAGTCTCCTGTCACACGAGTTTCTTCCCACACTCGGGTCTTTCACAGGGCTAGCGTTCCACGAATTTGCCAAACATCTTTTCCGGGTCGATGGCGATGAAGATTCCCTTGCTCCGGGCCAGGACTTCTCCTTTTTCGTTGAGGATTTCGGCTTCGTTGATGTGCTGGCGGCCGTGGACGCTGACTTCCCTGCCCTCGACGTGCAGCGGTTTGTCGAGCGGGACGGGCTTGAGGTATTGGACGGTCATTTCTTTCGTCAGGGCGATCACCTGGTGGAGCTTGTTTACTTTGCCCATCGCGTCGTCAAGGATGGTCGCGATGATGCCGCCGTGGCAGTGGCCGGGAGGGCCAGTGTAGCGCTTGCCGAGGCGGAATTTGCAGACGAAGGTTTGGCGTTCTTCGTCGAGGGTGAACCTGAGGCGCATGCCTTCGGGATTGTTCTGGCCGCAGGCGAAGCAGTAGTTCTTCTGGAGCTTGTGATAGGCGGTTTCGTGTCCGTGGATCTTGCGGGGCATGGAGGGATTCTATCCTGAGCTGACCAACCCAAGATAACCACGGAGGACACGGAGGATTCGTAAAATCGCTTCTTAGTTCGATTCAAATCCTGTATACATATCGGTTTTGGATTCTGGGCTGCAGGTTGCATAGATCCCTTCGACTTNNGCTCAGGGCAGGCTCTTCGGCGGGCAAAGTACGCCCGCCTCAGGATGACAAGAACGTTTATGAGTTTTGGATTGGAGCGTTGCATGAAATCGGTCGCCTCTTTCGTTTTCCTTTTGTCACTGACATTCGTTACGCCACTTGCTGCCCAACAGACGCAGGATAAAGACGCGGATAAGAAGCCGGCTTCTGCGGCCACCCCGGCACAGAAGAAAGACGCAAAGAAAGATGCGAAGAAGGACGAGAAAAAAGA
>PMUM01000087.1 GCA_003166855.1 Acidobacteriaceae bacterium
CTCCGCTGATGCGGCAGTATGCTGCCGTGAAGAAAGAACATCCCACTGCGCTTTTGTTTTTTCGTCTGGGCGATTTCTACGAACTGTTTTTCGACGACGCGATCGTGGCGGCCAAAGAGCTGCAGATCACGCTGACCTCGCGCAACAAAGAAAGAGGCGTGGCGGTGCCCATGTGCGGCGTGCCGTATCACGCGGCCGAGGGCTACATCGGGAAGCTGATTCGCAAGGGCTTCAAGGTGGCGATCTGCGAGCAGATGGAAGCACCCAGCCAGGCGAAGAAACTGGTGCGGCGCGAAGTGACGCGCGTGATGACGCCGGGGACCGCGGCGGATTCGTCGTTGAGCTCGGACGAGAATAATTTCTTGGCGGCGCTGGCGCAGGTGGGAGATCGCGTGGGATTCGCGGCTCTCGACTTGTCGACGGGGGAATTCCGGGCGACGGAATTTTCGGGCGAGGGCGCATTGCGGCGAGTGCAGGAGGAGTTGGAGCAGTTGCGGCCGAAAGAACTGCTGTATGGGTCGGCGGCGCCGCTGTTTGAGAATAAGAGCAGCCGAGGGTTGATTGTCCGGACGGGCGAGGCGCCCGTCGCGACAGCGACATTGCCAGTGTCGACGCCGCAGGCTCGCGCGGCGGGAGTTACTTGCACCGAGACTCCGCTGGATGACTGGATCTTTGCGCCGGATCATGCGCTTCCTCTCCTCGAGAATCATTTTGGAGTGCTATCGCTGGAGGGGTTTGGGCTGGCCGGGCGGACCGCTGCCGCAGCCGCGGCAGGAGCAATCCTCTATTACGTGCGATCAACCCAGCGTGGGTCGCTGGATCACGTCGACCGCATCGGTTGGTATGAACGGCAGACCTGCCTGGTGCTCGACGCGGTTACGGTTCGTAATCTGGAACTGATCGAGCCTCTGTTTGCGGGCACCGATGCGGGCGTCACGTTGTTCAGGTCGATGGATGCCGCGGTCACGCCCATGGGGAAGCGATTGCTGCGGGCTTGGCTGTTGCGACCGTCGCTTGATTTGAACGAAATTCATGCGCGGCTCGATGCGGTGGAAGCTGGGGTGAAGGAGACCGTCGCTCGGGAGGAATTGCGGCGAGCGCTCGATGGTGTGCTGGACCTGGAAAGGCTGCTAAGCCGGGTCACGCTGGAGACGGCGAATCCGCGGGACGTGCTCGCGCTGGCCGCGTCGCTGGGGAAGATTCCGGCGGTAAGGGCTGCACTGGCGCGGCTCGCCGCGGATCGGCTGAGAGCTTTGCACGCCTCGCTCGATGAACTGGGCGACGTGCGGGAGCGCATCGAGAAGGCTATCGTTCCCGAGCCGCCTTTGAGTTTTGCCGATGGCGGCGTCATCGCGCCGGGCGTGGATCGCGACCTTGACGAACTGCGGGAACTCTCGCGCAACAGCAAGCAGGTGCTGGCGCAGATCGAGCAGCGCGAGCGCGGGCGCACTGGCATTTCCTCGCTGAAGGTAAAATTCAATTCCATCTTCGGCTACTACATTGAGGTCTCGAAGCCGAACCTGCACCTGGTCCCGCAGGACTACGAACGCAAGCAGACTTTGGTCGGGGCCGAGCGCTTCACCACGTCCGAACTGAAGGAGTATGAGGGCAAGATTCTCGATGCGCAGGAGAAGATTGTCGAGATCGAACGGCGGCTTTTCACTGAACTTCGCACGGCGATTGCAGCCGAGGCCAAGCGCATCCGGCAGGCTGCGCTGGCTCTGGCTGAGGTTGATTTGCTGGCGTCACTGGCCCATGTCGCAACGCTGCGAAATTATTGCCGGCCGGTTTTCGTGGAATCCGCCGAAGGGAGTGAGATCGAGATTGTTGAAGGACGTCATCCGGTGATTGAGCAGCAGGAAATGGCTGGCGGCAGCGAGCGCTTCGTGCCCAACGACCTTTATTTGAACGGTTCGACGCACAACATCATGCTGCTGACTGGGCCGAACATGGGGGGCAAATCGACTTACCTGCGGCAGACCGCGCTGATTGTGATTCTGGCGCAGATGGGATCGTTTGTGCCGGCGCGGTCCGCGCGGCTGAGCGTGGTCGATCGCGTGTTTACTCGCATTGGGGCGAGCGACAATCTGGCGCGCGGGCGATCGACGTTCATGGTCGAAATGACGGAGACGGCGGCGATCCTGCATACGGCAACGGCGCGGTCGCTGATTCTGCTGGATGAAGTTGGGCGCGGAACTTCCACTTATGACGGACTGGCGATTGCATGGGCCGCGGTGGAATATCTGCATGCTCGAGTGCGGGCTAAGACTCTATTTGCGACGCATTATTTCGAGCTGACGGAGTTGGCCGAGCAACTTTCCGGAGTGAAGAATTATCACGTCTCAGTGAAGGAGACTGGCGGCGGGATTGTATTCCTACGAAAGGTCGAGCCGGGGGCGGCGGACCGCAGTTACGGGATCGAGGTGGCGAAGCTGGCGGGGCTGCCGAACGAGGTGGTACTACGGGCACGGGAGGTGCTGGCGGAACATGAGTTCGCGGAGCAGCAGGCGACGGCGCATCTTTCACCGGGGGCATCGCCGCCGCCCACGCAGTTGACGATTTTTACGCCGTTGTCGCAGCCTGTGCTCGAGAAGCTGCGGGAAGTGGATTTGAACCGGCTGACGCCGCTGGAAGCGCTGAACTTGCTGGCGCAATTAAAGAAAGAGATTTAACCACAGAGGACACTGAGGACACAGAGACTTTCTCGCAGAACATGACGCGGCCACGCAAGACTCGCGATACTGAAAAGATCGGCCAGATATTGATCGTCGGCTTCGACAGCACAGAGATGACGCCGCGGATCAGTTCCCTGCTCACTCGGCTGCAGCCGGCTGGAGTCATCCTGTTCGCGCGGAATATCAAGAATCCGGAACAGACCTGGCGGCTGCTGCGGGAGTGTCAGAGGTGCGTCGCGACTCCTCTGTTGACCTGCGTTGATCTTGAGGGCGGGGCCGTTGACCGTTTTCGCGATGCGCTGGGTGCGACTCCTTCGGCGGCTGATGTTTTCGCAACCGGAGATCGACGCCTTTACCGCAAGCACGGGGAAATCATCGGCATGAACTGCCGCGCTCTGGGGTTCAATGTGGATTTTGCACCTGTGCTCGATCTGGCATTCGGGGCGTCACGGAATGTGATGGGGTCGCGGGCGGTATCGTCAGATCCGCTCGACGCCACCACCTACGCCCGTGAATTTCTGGCTGGGCTTCGAGACGCGAACGTGTTGGGATGCGGCAAGCACTTTCCCGGACTCGGCGAGGGCAAACTCGATAGCCATCACGAACTGCCGGTGATTGAAAAACCGCTCAAGAAATTATGGGTTGAGGATCTGGTTCCCTACCGGACGCTCCGCCGACAACTACCGCTCGTCATGGTATCGCATGCTGCGTATCCGCAGGTTACGCGCGATAGGACTCCGGCCTCGCTCTCGAGTGTTTGGATCACCGACATTCTGCACAAGCGCATCGGCTACCGTAATTTGATCGTGTCGGACGATCTGGAAATGGGCGGGGTGCTGTCAGCCGCGCCGATCGGCGAGGCGGCCGTGAGGTTCGTGCGGGCGGGCGGCGATCTGTGCCTGATCTGCCATCGGGAGGACTACATCCTGCAGGCGCATGAATCCCTGATCAAAGCGGCGGAGCGGGATTCGAAATTTGCAAGACGCGTGGCGGACGCGGCGCGGCACGTGGCGGCGTTTAAGAGGAGATCGGCAAACACTATACGCCGCGCGACAGTTCCTTCGACCGCCAAGGTCGAGAGGCTGAAGCGGCGCTTGTGGGAGTTTGGAGAGCAAGTGCGGCTGGAACCTTTCAGCCGGAAGGCAGATAAGCGGCGGGCACGGCGATGAGCGAGGAGGCGATGATTGTCGCCGGCGTAATGAGTGGGACTTCCGCCGACGGGATTAATGTGGCACTGGTGCGACTCAGCGGTTCCGGTTCACGCGAGAAACCTGTTACGAGTACGGGCAGTCGCGGGCGGGGGCGCCCGCGCCACATATTCACACCTCTCGGACATGCGGAATATCCTTATCCTGCCAAGGTTCGGTCGGCCGTGCTTTCGGCTATGAATGCGAAACAGGCCAGCGTGGCGGATCTCGCGCGGCTTAGCTTTCTGTTGGGCGAGTTGTACGCAGATGCAGTGCTGGCGACGCAAGAACAATTTCGGGTGAAGGCTGATCTGGTCGGCTGTCACGGGCAGACTCTCTACCATCAAGGCGAGGCGCGGATTTTTCTGGGCCGAAAGATCGTTGCGACCTGGCAGACGGGAGAGGCCGCGGTGATTGCGGCGCGGGTGGGGGTACCGGTCGTGTCAGATTTTCGCCCCGCCGATATGGCGGCAGGCGGGAAGGGAGCACCACTTGTTCCCTACCTTGACTACCTGCTTTTCCGCGATCCGAAGATTGGTCGCATCGTACAGAACATCGGGGGCATCGCCAATCTCACCGCGATTCCTGCGGGGGCCGACGCGAGTGACGTGTTCGCTTTCGACACCGGACCGGGCAACATGGTGATCGATGCAGTGACCGAAAAGCTGTTTGGGCGGGCGTTTGATTGCGGGGGAAAGATTGCCGCGTCAGGAACAGTGCTGGCGCCTGTTCTAAAGCAAATCTTGAAGCGCAGGTTCTTTCGTGCGGCGCCTCCTAAGACCGCGGGCCGTGAAGAATTCGGGCGGGAGTTTGTGCGCGAGTTCTCGTGCGCTTGTGGACGCGCTCACAAGGAAGATGTTGTGGCCACCGCGACTGCTCTGACGGCGCGGTCGATCGCCGATGCGGTGCGGCGATTCGTGAGGAAGCACTCGAGCCCGGCCACCAAGACCTCTTTTCGCGAATTAATTCTCTCCGGAGGGGGCGCCAGGAATGCCACGCTGGTCGGCATGTTGGTGGAAGACCTCGCGCCGCTGGGAATCCAACTGCGATTCTCCGACGAGTTTGGCTTACCTTCCGAGGCGAAAGAAGCGGTGGCATTCGCCGTGCTGGCTTACGAAACGTGGAACCGGCGGCCAGCGAACGTGCCGTCCGCCACTGGCGCGAAACGGGCTGCGGTGCTGGGGAAGATCTCGTATGCGTAAGCCCGTCCGATGGGCATGCGCGATGCTCGGCTCGTTGGCGCTTTTCGCCCTTCTATCCTGCTCGTCCAGGCCTGATCCCAACACGCTGGTCATGATCATCGAATCGAGTCCAACGAATCTTGATCCGCGGGTGGGAATCGACGCGCAGTCGGAACGGATCGACAACCTGATCTTCGACGATCTGTTGTCGCGCGGGGACGATCTGAATGTAGCTCCGGGGCTGGCGGATCGATGGGAGATCCCCGATGCGCTTACTTACATTTTTCATCTGCACAAGGGTGTTAAGTTTCACGACGGGCGTCCACTGACCTCGCGCGATGTGAAGTGGACTTTCGACTCTCTGCTGCAGGGCAAGATTCGCAGCACCAAGGCGGCGGTGTACCGTTTCATGGATCGCGTTGAGGCCCCGGACGAATACACGGTTGTCTTCCGAATGAAGGAGCCATTTGCCACGCTGCTGTGGAATCTGTCGGACGGCGCCATGGGGATTGTTCCGTACGGGAGCGGCGAAGAAATGATGCAGCACCCGATCGGCTCCGGGCCCTTTAAATTCGTGAGCGCTGAGACCGACCGGGAAATCATCGTCGAACGCAACGACGACTATTGGGGCGAGCATGCCAAACTGGCGCGCGTGCGCTTCGCGGTTGTGCCCGACGCCACCACACAGGCTCTCGAGTTGCGCAAAGGCAGCGGCGATGTCGCCATCAATTCACTGACGCCCGACAATGTGTACACACTGTCGCGCGATCCCAATCTATTGGTGGAGCGCGCATCGGGGACACGGCTGGCGTATATGGGATTCAACCTGCGCGATCCCATCCTGAAAGATGCGCGAGTGCGCCAGGCGATTGCTTACGCGCTCGACCGCGGGCCGATGATCGAATACTTGTGGCGAGGGCAGGCGCAGCCGGCGCGCAGCGTGCTGCCGGTGCAGAGCTGGGCGTATGACGGCAACGTGCCGGCCTACAATCACGACATTGCGAAAGCGAATCAGTTGCTGGATGCGGCGGGCTATCCGGCAGTGAACGGTGTGCGCTTCCACATCGCGATGAAGACCTCGACGGACGAGAACACGCGCCTGATGGTGGCCGTGATGCAGCAGCAGTTACGCGAGGCGGGGATTGTGCTCGATATTCGCGGCTTTGAGTTCGCCACCTTCTTTTC
This sequence comes from Acidobacteriaceae bacterium, assembly GCA_003166855.1. Taxonomy (GTDB): domain Bacteria; phylum Acidobacteriota; class Terriglobia; order Terriglobales; family Acidobacteriaceae; genus Sulfotelmatobacter. Next base: position 6,229 of record PMUM01000087.1, read on the forward strand.
AGACGTGCAGCATGGTGCGTTCCAGATGTATTCGCTGCGTTGGATCGGGGGCAATGAAGATCCCGACATTTTCGAATATGCGTTTCACTCGGCAAAATTCCCGCCGAATGGGGCGAACCGGGGTTACTATTCTAATCCCAAGATTGATGCCCTGATCGACAAGGCGCGGCGCGAAATCGATCCCAATGTGCGTAAGCCGCTGTATGCCGAGGTGCAACGCATCCTGGCTGACGAACTGCCTTACATCGACCTGTGGTACTTCGACAACGTTCTGGTGCACACGCGCCGGGTGCGAAATCTGAAATTAAACCCGGCGGGCAACTACGACTTCCTGCGCACTGCGGAATTGGAATCGCGAAACTGAAACAGAAACAGAAACGATCCCCTCCTATATTTTTCCGTTGCGCGCATCCGCGATGAGCGCATAATCAGAAGTCAGAGTGATCTCCGCGGAGGAGCCCCGTGGAAAGTGGTACGGCCAAATACGTCTGTTCCTTCGCGATCGGTCTCGGTCTGCTGTGCGCTGTTCCTGGAATGGCTCAGCAGCCTGGCGATATCCCGGATGTTCCCTCGCAGTTCAAGCTCGACACGAAGACCGCAGCGCGACTGCGGCCTCAGTTCATGGCGCAGAGTTCTGCGGCCTCGGGGCGCTACGCCACGGGCCGCATCGTTTTCGACCGCCTGATCGAGCAGGTTCGTGATCCCTCCCAGAGCAAGTTCGCATGGCAGTTGCGCATTGTTGAAGACGACCAACTGAACGCGTACTCGTCGCCCGATGGAAGCGTATACGTGGAAAGCGGGCTGGCGCGACTGGCGGGTGCGAGCGCCGGACTGTGGGCGGCCATCCTGTCGCACGAGATCGCGCACATTCTGCGCCGCGATTGGGCCCGGCGTTACCTGTACCAGAAATACCTGGAGAACGGCGGCGGGACCACGATCGTGCTCGGCGATCCGGGCCTGCCCTCGGCTGCATGGGAAAACTCGGAGAAGGCCAGCGCCGATATGGGCCGATTCGGGCGGCAGATGGAACTGGAAGCCGATCGCGAAGGCCTGATGATGATGGCGAGGGCCGGCTTCCATCCCGACTTCGTCCCCGCACTGCACCACTTGTTGCACGCTCGGGGGCTGGGCGCGAACAGCAGGTCGATTTACGCGATGCATCCGTGCTGGGAAGAGCGCGATCGGGAGTTGAACCATACCTACCTTGCGGCAAGCATCGAGTTTGCGCGCCGCTGGCCGGAGTGGTATGCCTCGCCGGGAGGAAATCCTCCGGTGGTTGTGTTTGCCGAAGAGCCGACGGTCCGCAAGACTGGCGGGAACGAATGGCAAATCCAGATTCCCATGCGCTGTCAGAACCTGGCTGGGGCAGTCGAAGTGGTTTTGAGTTCCGGTTCGGCGCACCAGGCGGTGGCTCTTCTCGATCGGCCAGAATCGGACGGCGAGGCAGGGCCAGACGTTCGGCAATTGACAGGTTGCACTTCGCCCAAGACGACAATCACATTCGCTCTCGCGGATGCGTCCGTCCGACCGAAACCAGGCGCACAGTGGACTGACATTTACGTTCTAGACTCGTGGGGATCAGTTCTGGCACGCGCCGAACTTCCAAAGCTGCCGCACTGATTCTGCCACGCCCCATCGGACTGCACGCAAGATCCTTCCCTCCGCCTGAAGAACGGCTCCGGTCAGGATGACTCATATTGAGTGGGTGACATGGCAATCATTGGGAATAAGGCTGCAACCTCCCAATTCACGCACGCCGCCAAGGGTGCCCCTCGCGCACGTGTTAACATCAAAATTCAGCTCAAACACATGAGAATTCTCTTTATTGGCGACATTTTCGGGCGGCCGGGACGCAACATTGTCAAAGACAAGCTGCCCGGGATCGTCCGCGATCACGCCATCAACCTCATCATCGCGAATGGGGAGAATTCGGCGGCGGGCTTTGGCATCACTCCAGCGCTGGCTGAGGAGCTCTTCGAGCTCAATATCGACGTAATCACCACCGGAAACCACGTCTGGGATAAGCGCGAGATCATCGACTACTTCCAGATGGTCGAGGGCAACGGACACGGTCCGGCACGGCGGGTGCTGCGTCCGGCGAATTTTCCGGCGGACATGCCGGGATCCGGTGTGTATGAGGGAATGAAGGGAAAGGTTCCGTATGCGGTAATCAACCTGCAGGGGCGGGTGTTTATGGCCTCCAACGACGACCCGTTCCGCACGGTGGATCGCCTTCTGCAGAAGATTCAGGCCAAGGTAATTCTGGTGGATATTCACGCGGAGGCGACGTCGGAGAAGATTTCGCTGGGATGGTATCTGGACGGGCGCGTAACTGCCGTAGTCGGAACGCATACCCATGTACCTACGGCGGACGAGCGGGTTCTGCCCAACGGAACCGCGTATGTGACCGATGTCGGCATGACCGGGCCCTACGACGGGGTAATCGGGGTGAAGAAGGAGCTGGTGGTGGGAAAGTTCCTGAACGGAATGCCGGTACGATTTGAGCCTGCTACGGGCGATGCGCGCCTCTGCGCGGTGGTGATTGATTGTGATGAGCACACGGGCAAGGCCCGTTCCATCGAACGCCTCATGCTGTCGTAGCTGGTATTTGCGGTTACGGAGAATGCAAGGCCAGCGTTATCTCCCGTTCTACCCAAGGTACGTTATCCGGCAGGCCAGAGCCATTGAATCCAAAGGTACGAGGTCCTATTGGCCTGTGCCCTTCCCGGGGAAAGCACGTTAGAATTACGATACATGCGGCGGACGGCTTTCATCATCGCGGCGGGACTTGTGGCAGCGAGCCTGGCCGCGCCTGCATTCGGCACGGGCGACGACGCGACTTCCCCTCCACCAATCTCCTGCGGAAACGGGATTCCGGGCGGGATTAACTGCATCGCTTCCAAGAAAGAATTGAAGGAAGCTCGGAACGCCTTCCGCGAGGGCGTGAAACTTCAGGATCGCAGGCAGCTGGAAGATGCATTCAAGCAGTTCGATACTGCTTCGCGGCTGGCCCCGCAGGATATGCAGTTTCTGACGGCGCGCGAAGTGGTGAAGGCCCAACTGGTCTTCGAGCACGTGCAGCATGGAAACCTGCTGCTGCTGGAAAATGCGCGGGCCCGGGCTGCAGCGGAATTTAGTGTGGCTCTTGATCTCGACCCGGAGAACCAGTTCGCTCGGGAACGTTTGGCGGAATCCACACGCGAAACGGCGCCGCCGCGGCCTTGGTCTCTGCCGCTCAAAATCGCGGATTCCGGCGAAATTCACCTCGAACCCAAAGATGGCCGGGCGACGTTCCATTACAGCGGAGAGGTTCGCGGCCTGTACGCCGAATTGTCCGCGGCGTACGGAGTAACCGCGCAGTTTGACGATTCGGTGCAGGCCCGGCAGGTACGGTTCAACGTCGACGACGTGGATTTTTTCACGGCGTTGAAACTAGTGGGGCAGGTCAGCAAGACGATGTGGGCCGCGCTCGACGCGCACCAGATGCTGATCGCCGCCGATAACACGGAAAATCACAAGCAGTTCGACCGCATGTCGCTGCGGACCTTCATTCTGCCACCGCATTCCACCCCGCAGGAAGCGACCGACCTGGTGACTACGATGCGCAACATGTTTGACCTGCACTTCGTCAATTCAGGCCAGACCTCGGACACGGTGGAAGTGCGCGGGCCGCAGCCTATGCTGGAGGCGTGCTCCAAATTGATGGAACAGCTCAGCAATGAGCGTCCGCAGGTGATGCTCGATATTCAGGTAATTCAGATCAACCACCAGCTTACGCGGAATGTTGGGGTGCATATCCCCAACACGTTCAACATGTACAACATTCCGGCGGTCGCGCTGGTGGGGCTGGGCGGGGCTAGTCTTACCAGCCTTATCAACCAGTTGATCGCATCGGGCGGCATCAATCAATTGGGAAGCACCGCTCTGTCAGGGCTTTTGGCGCAGCTGGGAGGACAGGGAAACTCCATTTTCAGCCAGCCGCTGGCCACGTTCGGAGGCGGGCTCACGTTCATGGGACTGAGTCTCGACCAGTTTTCCGCGGCCCTGTCGGTCAACGAATCGTGGGTGCGCAGCCTGGAGAACATGACCGTGCGCGCCAGCCAGGGCAACGACGCTACGTTCCATCTGGGGGAGAAGTATCCGATTCTGAATGCCAGCTACGCGCCCATTTACAACTCTTCGGCGATTTCGGCGGTTCTCGGAAATCAGACTTACGTTCCGCCCTTCCCTTCCGTCAGCTACGAAGACCTGGGGTTGAACATGAAGGCCAAGCCGACAGTCCACGGCGATGGGTCGGTCAGCCTGCAACTCGAACTGCAAGTGCGCTCGCTCACCGGGCAATCGAGCAACGGAGTTCCGGTTATTTCGAACCGCGAATACAAAGGCAGCATCAACCTCAAGGACGGTGAACCGGCGGTCGTGGCCGGCGAGGTGTCACAGACCGACACGCTCTCCATGAGCGGGATCCCCGGGCTTGGATTCTTACCGGGCTTGAATCAGGCGATGGTGAACAATACCAAGCAATCGGAAAACGACGAACTCATGATCGTCATCACGCCGCATGTGCTGGCCAACTTTAGCCCGACCACGCGGGAGATTTGGATCAGCGAAAAGTAGTATCGGCTTCCGCTCTCCCGCCGCCGGCTTCCGCCCTGTACCCTCAAATACACGGATCAGTTTCGCCGTGAGCGATTCCGGAGGCCGGGCGCCAGAAGCCGGACGCCTTTCTATTTCCCCTGCTTCGCGGCGAACTCCACCAGCGCCTTGTACACATCGGACATGCGCGGATCCAAGCTGCCGATTTTGCGTCCGTTGATGTAAAGCGTGGGCGTTCCCGTGACGTCGACGGACTTGCCCAGGGCAATCGATGCATCGACGTGAGCTTTGGTCTCGGGCTTGACCGCGCAGGCAGCGATTTCGGAGCCCTTGACGCCAGCGCCGTCGGCGAGGGCCGTCAGCTTTTCGTCGGCATTTTCGGCAGTGATGTCGGACTGGGTCTCGTAAGTCTTGGCGACGAACTTCCAGAAGGCATCGTTCGAAGCATGGCCGACGCAGTCGGCATACGCCGCGCCTTTCGCCGCCCAGTTGTGCATCTCAAGGGGAAAGTTCTGAAACACGAAGCGGGCCGTGGGTTCGGCGGCCACCAGCGCTTCGATGCTCGGCTGCGCTGCCTTGCAGGCGGGACACTGCAGATCGCCAAATTCTACGATGGTGACGGCCGCATCCTTCGGGCCGCGCTCGGGGCCGGTCAGTCCCTTCTCCAGTTTCTGTTTGGCCGGATCGAACGGGTGAGCGCCGAACGGAATAATCTCACCGACCAGAGCGTGCTGGCCATCTTGGGCGACGTAGAACTTGGTCAACTGCTGGCCTTGCGGGCTCGCGAGTACAACCGTGACCTCAGCCAATTCTGGGATGGGAGAAGGCCGGATGCCTGAGATTTTCCATGTGAGATCCGCTTGATAGCCGAATTGCTGATGCAGAAAGGAATCGACGGTAGCTTCCGAGGGAAGGTCTGCGGTGGCATGCGTTCCCAGTTCCGCGGCTGGCTTGGCGGGAGCTGGCGCTGGTTTGGTCTGAGCTGCCGCCAGACTGCCGGCCACAAGAATAATGTAGATCGGGTTTAGGAAACTGCGCATGGGTTCCTTTCGCGTTTCGGCGTTGGCTTTAGGAAAGCGATCTATCAGGATACTTGAAAAGTCGGTTTCAAGCTTCGGACTTGGCAGCAATCGGAAAACGGCGTCCGTAACCAAAGGCTTTGGGAGAAATCTTGAGACCGGGCGCGGCCTGCTGCCGCTTGTATTCGGCGCGATCGACCATGCGGATGACGCGCTTCACGACTGCGATATCGAACCCGCGATCCGCGGCAATTTGTTCGGCGGGATGGGAATCCTCGACGTAGTCTTCGAGGACCGCGTCCAGAACTTCGTAGGGCGGCAACGAGTCGCTGTCTTTCTGGTCGGGGCGCAGTTCCGCAGAGGGCGGCTTCTCGAGCGTGGCTTGCGGAATCACGGGGCGCCGCGAATTTACATATTCGCTGAGACGATACACCAGCGTCTTCGGCACGTCGGAGATGACCGCGAGGCCACCCACCATGTCGCCGTAAAGTGTGCAGTAGCCCACGCCCAGTTCGCTCTTGTTGCCGGTGGAAAGCACGATCGCTCCGAACTTATTGGAGAGGGCCATCAGCATCGTGCCGCGGGCACGAGACTGGATGTTTTCCTCGGTCACGTCTTCCTTCTGTCCAGTGAACACATCTTGCAGCGTCTTGCGGTACGCCTGGTACGCAGGATTGATGGAGAGCAACTCGAAACGGATTCCAAGATTCTTCGCCAGCGAGCGGGCATCGTCGATGGAGCCTTGCGATGAGTAAGGCCCCGGCATACCGACACCGATGACGTTCTCCGGGCCAACCGCATCGGCAGCGACGACCGCCGTGAGAGCGGAATCGATGCCGCCGCTTAGCCCGATAATCGCCTTGCGAAATCCGCATTTTTGCATGTAGTCGTGTGTGCCGAGCACGAGCGCGGAGTACACGCTGGCTTCGTCCCCGGCAATCTGCTCGTGCATTTCTCCGGACAAGGTTTGCGAATCGAAAAAGATAAGGTCTTCTTCGAAGGACCGGCCCTGGGCGATGACTTCACCTTCGCGGTTCAGCACCAGGCTGGAGCCGTCGAACACGAGACTGTCGTTGCCTCCGACCTGGTTGACCAGCACGACCGGAACCTTGTGCTGGCGGGCGATGCTGGCCAGCATGTCGCGGCGAAGTTCCCGCTTGCCGATCCAGAAAGGCGAAGCGGAAATGTTCAGCACAAAATTCCCGCCGGCGTTGATCAGAGATTCCACGGGATCGACCGTATACAACTGCTTGCGCCAGAAGCGCTTGTCGTTCCACGCATCTTCGCAGATGGTCAATGCCATGCGATTGCCGCAGAACGAAAACAGGTCCTGACTCTTGGCGGGGGCGAAGTTGCGCATCTCGTCGAAGACGTCATAGGTGGGCAGCAACATCTTCGACTGGATGAAGGCGACCTTGCCATCCATGAGCAGGGCGGCGGAATTCATAACGGCCTTGCCCGTGTCGGAGTGGGCCGGGGTGACCAAGCCACAGATCACAGCGATTCCCTGGACCTCACCCGCAATCCGCTCGACTGTCTCACGATTCCGCGCGACGAAAGAGGCGCGCTCCACCAGATCGCGGGGAGGATAGCCGCACACCGACAACTCTGGGAACAGGATGAGGCCCGCGCCCGAGGCTTGGGCGCGACGGGAGAAATCGATGATCTTCGAAGCGTTACCGGAGAAGTCCCCGACCGTGGGATTGATTTGACCCAGCGCAATCTTCACCCTTTTAGTGTAAAGCGGGGGACTGCGTGAGACTAGGTTCGTCTTTCCTTCGCCTATACAAAAGGACAGTTCAAATCGGGATTCTTCGAAATTAACTCGCCAGAATATCGTCAAAAAGGCGTAACATTAACGATTTGGTAGCCACATTTCTACGAGGAGCCACGATGCCCCTGCAAGCATTTTCTCGCCGAATCTCGCTTTCAACTCTCATTCTACTGATGTGTCTCGCTGTATCCAACTCTCTGGCGCAATCAAACGGCAATCATCCCTGGTCGAACTCCAGCCTCTCTCCCGACGAACGCGCCTCGATGGTCGTTAAGGAGATGACCATGGACGAGAAGATCAACATGCTGCACGGGACCGGCATGAAAGGCCTCAGTCCCATGAGCCCCCTCGCCGTGTCGTCGAACGGCGGAGCGGGATATGTCCCGGGCATTCCGCGTCTGGGGATTCCAGCCATCCAGATGTCGGACGCGGCCTACGGAGTGCGAAGTAGCGGCGAAAATGGCCGCTACTCGACCGCGCTACCCTCGGACGTGGCGGGAGCGGCGAGTTGGGATCTCGACGCGGCGTATGAATACGGAGCACTGATTGGCCGCGAACTCCGCGCACAGGGCTTCAACATGACGCTCGGTGGAGGCACCAACCTTACCCGCGAGCCTCGCAACGGGCGCACGTTTGAATATCTGGGTGAAGATCCCGTTCTGGCGGGAAAGATGGTGGGATCAGTCATGAAGGGCCTGCAGGCCCAACACGTGATTGGCGACATCAAGCACTATGCGCTCAACGACCAGGAGACCGGCCGCAACACCCTCAACGCCGAGCTCGACACCCGCGCCCTCCGCGAGACCGACCTGCTTGCCTTCCAGATCGCCATCACCATGGCGCATCCCGCCGGCGTCATGTGCTCCTACAAC
>PMUM01000308.1 GCA_003166855.1 Acidobacteriaceae bacterium
GGGTGTAGCGGTGGGGCTGGAAGATGACGTGAATCTTGCGGAATCCGCACTCGCGGGACGCGGCCAGCGTGGCCTTGATCTCGGTAGGATGGTGGCCGTAGTCGTCGATGACGCTCACGCCGGCGGCGCGGCCGCGCAACTGGAAGCGGCGATCGACGCCGCGGAACTGATCGAGGGCGGAGCGGATGGCTTCGACTCCAACCTCCAGGCCGATGCCGACGGCAATGGCCGCTGTCGCGTTCAGCACGTTGTGCACTCCGGGCACGTGGAGCGTGAACTCGCCCAGATCATTTTTCCGATAGGTGACGCGGAAGTGGCTGAGTGGACGGGAATCGCCGGGGGGAGTTTCCTTCCGGGTATCAAGCTTGATCAGAAAGTCTGAGCCGCGCTTGGTGCCATAGGTCACGGTGCGGCGCTGCACTTCGGGCAAGAGGCGGCGGAGCAGCGGATCGTCGTTGCAGGCGACGATCATCCCGTAGAACGGCACGCGGTCCATGAATTCGAGAAACGTTTTCTTCACGTCGCGCATGTTGCGGTAAGTGTCCATGTGCTCGCGGTCGATGTTGGTGACGACCGACAGGATGGGCGACAGCTTGAGGAACGAGCGGTCGCTCTCGTCGGCCTCGGCGACGAGATACTGCGATTTGCCCAGGCGGGCGTTGGATCCCATGGCGTCGACGCGGCCGCCGACCACCACGGTGGGATCGAGTCCGCCAGCAGCCAACACCGCCGCGACCATAGAAGTCGTGGTGGTTTTGCCGTGCATGCCGGCGATGGCGATGCCGTACTTCAGCCGCATTAGTTCCGCCAGCATCTCGGCGCGCTGAATGACCGGGATGTGCAGGTTGTGCGCTTCTGTGACTTCGGGATTGTCGGCGGCGATGGCGGAACTGGTAACAACGACCTCGGCACCCGCGATGTTTTCCGCGCGATGTCCTTCAAAGGTCGTCGCGCCCAGACCGGCAAGCCGCTGCGTTACGGACGAACTCTTCAGGTCGGAGCCGGAAACTTTGTAGCCAAGATTGAGCAGCACCTCGGCAATGCCGCTCATGCCGATGCCACCAATGCCCACGAAATGAATGCGCTGAATTTTGGCAAACATAAAGTCAACTTCTTAGCCACGGATTTACACGGATTCTCACTGGTAAACCTACAACCAAGAAACAGAGCAAAAGATGTATCCGTGAAGATCCGTGTTAATCCGTGGCAGATTCCTCTATCCCGGCGATAAGCGCTGCCATTGTTGCGATATCGCTCGCGGCGTTGGGATGCGCCAACTCCCGCGCTGCGTTGCTCATCTGTTTTAGGCGCTGCGAGTCTTGCAGCAAGGCCGCGATCGTTTCCGCCAGCCAGACGCCTTCCAGCTTTGACTCCTCCACTACCACGGCGGCTCCATGGCGCGCCAGGGCTTCGGCGTTGACGCGTTGATGATCATCGGCCGCGCGCGGGAACGGAACAAACACCGCGGGCTTCCCTGCTGCCGCAATTTCGGCGACCGTGCTCGCACCCGACCGGCAAACCACCAGATCGGCACGCGCGAAGGCCGCCGGCATGTCTTCGATGAACTTGAAAACTTCCGCGGATTCGCCCAAACCGCGGTAAGCCGCCAGCGCGTCATTATAGTCACGCTCACCAGTCTGGTGCAGAATGTGAATGCCCGGAGCTTCGCGCTGCAGAACGGGCAGGCATCGAATCATCGCTTCGTTGATGGCGTGTGCACCCTGGCTTCCACCGAACACCAGCAGAGTTGGAGTGCCTCCGCGCTTGGGTGGAATTTCGAAAAACGCCTGGCGCACCGGCACGCCTGTAACTTCGGCGTGGCGAAAATATTTTGCGGTTTCCTCGAAGTGCACGGCCGCGCCCGAAACAAATCGCGCAACCATCCGATTGGCAAATCCCGGCACGACATTCGGCTCGAAGGCCAGCGTCGGAACGTGCTTGATCACGGCTGCGAGCATGGCCGGACCCGAGGCGTATCCACCGACGCCGATCACCACGTCGGGGGCAAACTCGTTGAGCATGCGGCCGGCGTCCCAAACGGCGCGCGGCAGGTCGAAAGCCGTCTTCAACCGCGTGGTCAGGCTGACGTTTTTCAGCGCGCCCACGCGCACCAGTTGCAGTGGATATCCCGCTGCGGGAACGAGGCGATTCTCGATGCCGCGCGCCGTTCCGATGAACAGCACTTCAGCGTCGTAAATCTTCTTGAGTTGATTGGCGATGGCCAGCGCGGGGATGACGTGACCGCCGGTCCCGCCGCCCGCCAAGATTGCGCGCATGAAGTGACTATAAACTACAAACAACTGGCCTCGGATTTCACGGATTCACGCGGATCGGAAATACGGAGTTCCGAAATCGGCGTAGATCCGTGAAATCCGTGGCGAGTTTATTTCTTCGCCAGATTCGCTGGCAGCGGATTGTCGGGCCGTTCCGAGTCCCAGAAAATCGAGACCACCCACCAGCGCTTGCCGTCGTTCAACACCTGGAAGGAATTGACGCCGCGGTCAAAAGGCTTATCGCCCGGACTGCGGTGCGATTCGTAACTGCTGAGGACCTGTGTCATGTTCCCGTAGCTCTGGGGCAGGTTCACGATCGCGTTTTCATAAAACGATTCTTTGGAGAACACGGAACCCGCGTCGCGGATGAATTCATCGACGTTCCAGGACATCACGAACGTCGCTCCATCGGGCCCCTTGCCCACTTGGGTGAAGCGAGCCTGAGGAAGAAAGATGGAACGGAAGCGGTTCCAGTCGCGAGGGCCCGCGGGGCCGGAGATCACGTCGTAGGCGGCGTGCATGATGGCATCGAGCGACTTCACGTCTTCGGGCTTGGGGGCGGGAACTTTGGCCGCTAGGTCGGACGCGGAGAACATCGGCAGAGATGGCGGCAGTTGCGGCGGCGGGGCAGGCTCCGACTTCTGGGCCACGGCCAAGCCACACACCAGCACAGCGCACGCAACACTCCACCCGATGACGTGAGATCTGCCGCTCATATCACTCCTGTATTCATTCCGCTTGCTTGGTGATGTTCAACAAGACTCCGACGCAGGCCAGTGTCACGAACAATGACGATCCTCCGTAGGAGACGAGCGGCAGCGGAATTCCCTTCGTGGGCATCATGCCCAGCACCACGCTGATATTGATGAACGCCTGCAGAACAACCATGCTGGTGATGCCGACGGCCAGGTAGCGGCCGAAAAGATCTTCTGTGCGCCAGGAGGCGCGCATGCCGCGCCACAGAAAGATGGCAAACAACGTGACAACGAACAGAGCGCCGACCAGTCCCAGTTCCTCTGCCGTGACTGCGAAGATAAAGTCAGTGTGCGGCTCTGGCAGGTAGAACAGCTTTTGCTTGCCTTCCATCAGGCCCGTGCCGGTCACGCCGCCCGTGCCTACCGCAATCAGCGATTGAATGATGTGGAAGCCGGTTCCTTGGCGGTCGGCATAGGGATTCAGAAACGCCAGGATGCGGTCGCGCCGCCAGCTGACGTGAAAGATCAAGAAGTACAACGGCAGCAGTGCCGCGCCGAAGGCGTAACCGAAATACCGCATCCGCATGCCGGCAACGTACAGGATGCAGGCTGCGATTCCGGCGCAAGCAATGGCAGTGCCGAGGTCCGGTTGCGGCACGATCAAGCCCAGGCAGACCAATACCGGCGCTCCCGCCGGCAACAGTGTGTTGCGCACGTCGTCGATGGTCTTGGCGCGGCTCTCCAGAAAATATGCGAGAAACAGAATCAGGACGGGCTTGGCCAGTTCCGAGGGCTGGAACGAAAAGCCGCCGGCGTGTATCCAGCGATGCGTGTTATGCGAGCGGTCCAGAAAGAAGACGGAGATCAGCAACAGCGTGGTGAACCCCATCACCGAAAACACCAGCGCGGGATGCTTGTAGCGACGGTAATCGACGCGCATGGTCACGACCATGGCCAGGAGCCCCGCGACCGCCCAGATCAACTGTTTCGACAGGAATGCATACTCGGAACCAAACCGCTCCCGGGCCATGACCGCCGACGCCGAAAATACCATCACCAGCCCGACAAACACCAGCAGCATGGTGACGGTAAAGAGCCAGCGATCGACACTTACGCGCTTTGCCATGGGATTTCATTTCACCATGGACAGGCGGAGGTACGGAGGAGGAAATTGCGGTTGTTGGATTCTGAGTGTTGACTGATTTGGTTCGCAGAGCGCGGTGTCACTGGAGAACTTCCTCGAGGTTGTCATCCTGAGCGAAGCGAAGGACCCATGCACTCCCCGGCAGCGCCGTGAATGGCGGGGAGTGCATAGATCCTTCGCGGCCAACATCGCCGCTCAGGATGACAAGTTTGGATGAGGGTTACGACTTCGCCGTGTCGTTGGCCAACGACCGCACGATTTCCTTGAACACCTTCCCGCGTTGCTCGTAGCTTTTGAACTGATCGAAACTAGCGCAGGCGGGGGCCAGCAGCACCACGTCGCCTTGCACGGCGACGGCGTTGGCTTTGCGGACGGCGTTCTCCAGGGTCTCGGCGTGCACGACTTCGGGACCTTTAATCTGTGACTCGATCTTCGCCGCCGCCGCGCCGATGGTGTAGACGCGTTTGACGCGCTGGCGGAGCAGGTCGTTGAGTACCGTATAGTCGCTGCCTTTGTCCTTGCCGCCGAGAATCAGGTGGATGTTCGCGGGGAACGATTCCAGCGCTTTGATGGTTGCGTCCACGTTCGTGGCTTTGGAATCGTTGTAGTAGTCGACACCGCGGATCGTCGCCACATATTCCAACCGGTGCTCGACAGCCTTGAAATCGCGCACGGCCTGGCGGATTTTCTCAGAAGCACAGTTCATGAGCACGCCAGCGCAGACCGCCGCCAGCACGTTCTCGAGATTGTGGGCGCCCTTCAGCGGGATCTCGGAGACCTGCATGATCTCGCGCTGCTGCATGGCTGAATCGCGAAACACGATTTTGCCATCGCGCACCCACGCGCCTTGCTGCACTTCTTTCTGGCGGCTGAACCAGAAGACCTGCGCGCGCGTGCGAGAACCCATCGTCGCGGCGGTCGGATCGTCGGCATTGAGGACGGCAAAATCGCTTCCCTGCTGGTTTTCGAAGATGCGGGCTTTCGCGTCGGTATAGATTTCAAACGTGCGATGACGGTCGAGATGGTCCGGCGTGACATTCAAGACGACCGCAACTTTTGGGCGGAATGTCTGAATCGTTTCCAGTTGAAAGCTCGATATCTCGAGCACGATCACCGTCTCCGGCTTGGCGTGCTCGGCCAGTGAAATCGCCGGCGTGCCGATATTGCCTCCGACCAGCGCGGGAAAGCCGGCGGCCGTCATGATCTCGCCCGTGAGCGTCGTGGTTGTGGTCTTGCCGTTCGATCCGGTGATGGCGACGATCGGGCCAGGCAGGAACTGGGCCGCGAGTTCAATCTCGCCAATCACAGCCTCGCCCAAGGCGCGTGCCTGCTCCAACTTAGGGGCGTCCACAGGAACGCCGGGGCTGACCACGATCAAATCCTGGCCGCGAAAGGTACGGTCGCCGTGGCCTCCGGTCTCAACGGTGATGCCGTGGTCGAGAAGCACGGGAATTTCGTTGCGCAGTTCGTCGCCGCTCTTGGTGTCGGAAACCGTTACGCGGGCGCCATGCGCCTTCATGAATAGGGCTGACGCGACCCCGGACTTGCCGAGGCCAACCACCAGCACGCGTTTTCCGTTCAGTTCCATCTAGACCATTTCACCACAGAGTCACAGAGACACAGAGAAAACCAAATACTATTTCTTCAACCCTTCACGATTGATGTCGATTTGTGAGTCCGTCGACTGCTTCTTCTTTTCTCTGTGTCTCTGTGACTCTATGGTGAAGCCTCTCTACCTTAGTTTCAACGTCGTCAGCGCGAACAGGGCGAAGATCAGCGAGGCGATCCAGAAGCGCACGATGATCTTCGACTCCGACCAGCCCAGCAGTTCGAAGTGATGATGCAGGGGTGCCATTTTGAAGATGCGCTTCTTGCGCAGCTTGTAGGAGCCGACCTGCAGGATCACTGAGACTGCTTCGATCACGAACACGCCGCCGATGAACGGCAGCAGCAGTTCCTGTTTGATGATGACGGCGACTGTGCCTATGGCGCCGCCCAGAGCCAGCGATCCGACGTCGCCCATGAATACTTCCGCGGGATGCGCGTTATACCAGAGAAAACCGATCGACGCTCCGACCATGGCGCCGCAGAAAATGGTTAACTCCGCCACTTGTGGCATGCGCTGCAGTTCCAGATAGGTCGCGAAAGTCGCGTGGCCGCTTACATACGTCAACACTGTGAGCGCGCCTGCCGCAATGACTGTGCAGCCAATGGCCAGCCCATCCAGCCCATCGGTCAGATTCACCGCGTTGCTTGAGAACGTGATCAACAAGGTCACGAACACCATAAATGGCAGGAAGGCCAGCGGCCAAAAATGCGAAAAATGTTCCCAGCTTTGCACCACCAGATCGGGATGGTACTGCTTGAAAAAGGGAACAATCAGCTTGGTCGAATACATTCCGAAGGCCTGCATGGCAATCAACATGGAGGCGATCACGATTCCGGTCGCGAGTTGCAGCGCGAGCTTTGCGCGCGCGGTCAGGCCAAGGTTCCGGCGATGCGCCACCTTGCTGTAATCGTCGGCGAAACCGATAGCTGCAAAGGCCAAGGTTGAGAACACGGCGATCCATACGAAGCGATTGGTCAGATCGGCCCACAGCAGCGTGGGGACGACAATCGCGATCACGATCAGCAGCCCGCCCATGGTGGGCGTGCCTGCTTTTTTCTGATGAGCCTTGGGACCCTCTTCGCGGATGTATTGTCCGATCTGGAATTCACGGAGGCGGCCGATGACCAGTGGGCCCACGATCAGCGCGGTGAATAGAGCGGTCAGGCTGGCGAACGCCGTGCGGAAGGTGACGTAGCGAAAGATGCGGAATGGCGCAACCGAATGTTGCAGCTTGACGAACAACAGCCAGTAGAGCAATCAGCCTCCGTCCTTCGCAGAAATCAGTGTTGCTTGCCGCGCCGCGCTTTCCACGTCTCCAGTGCCTTCTCGAGTTTCACACCGCGGGAAGCTTTCAACAGCACCACGTCTCCGTCGCGTGCCTCGCGGGCGAGCCATTCGCCGGCTTCCTCGGGTGTCGCCACGAACTCGGCTTGCGTTCTCTGATTGCGGGCGCCGTCGACCATTGCCTGCGCCAGGCCGCGCACACCAACCAGAACGTCGATGTTCTTTTCGGCGACATGCAGACCCGCGGCGCGGTGCATCTCTTCACCGGCCGGCCCGAGTTCCAGCATTTCTCCCGCGACCACAATACGGCGCCCGGCCTTCATTGCCGCAAGAGCGTCGACCATGGCGCGCAACGCCTTCGGATTGGAATTGTAGCAATCGTTGATGACGGTGATGTTACCCAGTTGGAGAACCTGTCCGCGCTTGTCGGGCGGCGCGAGGGTGGCCAGCGCTGCGACCGCTTCCGAAGGCTTCAGTCCGCGAGCCAGGCCGACGGACACCGCCGCCAGGGCATTCAGAATGTTGTGCTCGCCGACCAGTGGCAAGCGCGCGTGCTCGCGCGCGCTGCCGATTGCCACGTCGAATTCAGAGCCTTCCGCGCCGCGAGTCTGAACGTTCTCAGACCGCACGTCGGCTGTGGCCCGCGTTCCGTAGGTGATCACCTTGCCCTTGAAGTCGCGGCCGAATTGCGAGACGTACTCGTCGTCGGCGTTGAGCACTGCCGTTCCGCTGGCGGGAAGTGACTCGATCAGTTCGTATTTCGCCCGAGCAATCCCGGCGAGCGAATCGAAAAACTCCAGATGCACGGGAGCCACGTTGGTTACCACGCCGATCTCGGGCTGCGCGATTTTCGCCAGCGCGCGAATCTCCCCGGCGTGCGACATGCCCATTTCGATGACTGCGACGTCGTGCTCCGGTTCCAACTTCAGGAGCATGAGCGGCAGGCCGAAATGATTATTGAAATTGCCTTCGGACTTGAGCACGCGGAAGTGCGCGCTGAGGACGTGGGCGATGGCTTCTTTGGTCGTCGTCTTGCCCGCCGAACCGGTGACGCCCACTAGGGGCTTGCCCCAAACCTTGCGCACCGCGGTGGCCAGCGTTTGCAGCGCCGCGAGCGTGTCGTCGACGGCCAGCAGCCGGGTCTTATCCGGATAGCGGTGCAGTTCGTTCGTCTGGACAACCGCCGCGGCCGCGCCTTTTTCCAGAGCCGCGCCCACAAAGTCGTGGCCGTCGAGGCGTTCTCCCTTCACCGCAAAGAAGAGTTCACCGCTGCGAATCGTGCGCGTGTCGATGGAGTAGCCCTGTGCAAGTTCCTCAAGCGGGGTCGGGCGGACAGCCGAGAGCCTGCCCTGAGCCTGCCGAAGGGCGGCTGTCCCTACATGAGTCGTGGCAGAAATAAACTCGGCGATTTTCGAGAGCGTCAACTTCATGTTCAGTTTTTATCCGCAACCTGCTCGCATTCGAAGCCAGCGGCCCGTAGAGCCTCGCGAGCGACTTCGACATCGTCAAAGGGATGCGAGCCTTCGCGCGTGACCTGCACCTTCTCGTGTCCTTTACCGGCCAACAGAAGAATATCTCCGGGATGCGCCTCTGCGATCGCCAGCGCAATCGCCTTATGGCGGTCGACTTCGACGGTATACTTCACGCCGGTCTTCTGCAGCCCGACGAGCGCGTCATTAATGATTGCGCGCGGGTCTTCACTGCGCGGGTTGTCTGAGGTAAGGACGACAAAATCGCTGCCCCGCCCGGCGGCCTCGCCCATCAGCGGACGCTTGGCGCGATCGCGATCGCCTCCGCAGCCGAACACCGTCAGGACTCTAGCGGTTCCTCCGCCGCGCGAGACGAACTCGCGGGCCAGCGCCGTGAGATTGCGCAGGGCGTCGTCGGTATGTGCGTAGTCGACGACTAGTGTGAACGGCTGGCCGCAGTCAACACGCTCAAACCGTCCCGGCACATGCGTGAGTGACTCGACCCCACGGGCAATCGCTTTGGGCTCGCAGCCGCGCGCATAGCAAGCGGCCGCCGCGGCCAGAATGTTGTACACATTCACGCGCCCGATGAGCGGAGAGAAAATGGGAATCGTATCCTGCAGCGTGGCCATGTCGAAGCGGGTGCCGCGCGGGTTGACGTCTACGTTCTGGGCGTGGAAATCACCACGCTCCCAGCCGTAGGACAGCACGACAGGACTGCGCTTGCGGCTGAATGCGACCAGTTTCGCGCCGTATTCGTCATCGAGATTGGTCACCACGGCGCGGGGAGCGTCGGTGCCGCAGCCTTCGAACAGCACTCGCTTGGCCGCGAAGTATTCGTCCATGGTCTTGTGATAGTCGAGGTGGTCGCGGGTCAGGTTGGTGAACACGGCGACATCAAAGGGAACGCCGAACACGCGTTCCTGCGCCAGCGCGTGCGAAGAAACCTCCATGACCGCGTCGGTCGCGCCCAGTCCGAGGGCCTCGTTGAGCAGGCGAGCCAGTTCGAGGGCTTCGGGAGTCGTGTGCGGCGCCGGATAAATCTTGCCTGCGACGTGATATTCAATCGTCCCGATGAGCGCGCTCTTGCGACCAGCAGCTGTGAGGATCGACTCGATCAAAAATGCAGTTGTGCTCTTCCCGTTTGTCCCGGTGATTCCAGTAACCGCGATGCGTTCGGCCGGACGTTTGTAGAAATTCGCGCTCAAGCGTGCCAAAGCTCTCCGCCCGTGAGGCACGACGGCCCAGGCCACACCTTCGCGGGGCTTTTCGGCTGGCGAGTCCGTAACGACCGCAACCGCCCCGGCCTGAATCGCCTGGTCGATGAAACGGTTGCCGTCGGACGCCTCCCCGTGCATGGCCACGAACACGCACCCGGGCTTGACGCGGCGCGAGTCGTATTCCACACCACTGACGCTGGGGTCGCCGCTCTGGGCGAGAACCTCGGCGCCATCCAGCAGATGTTGGAAGGTCATTGCTAGGAATTATAGTCCACCGAGAAATTGTTGCGTTGTGAGAGACGTGCTGGATGCGCGCTTTCCTCCGCAACGACGATTACCAAGGTCATTTTTCGGAGTCGCGCACGGCACGCTAACATTGCTTCATGAGCACCGGAATCGGTCCCGCCAGATTAAAGTGTGCACAGTGCGAACAGCCCGAAGCTTCGTGCGAGTGTGAAAAATTCTGCTGCCTTTGCCAGGCCGTCATCGATGTTCGCCTTTGCAACGACGGTCTGATGTACTGCGAACCCTGCCGTACAGCCTGCGAACACAAGACCTCCGACTAGCGGCGGTCGCACGCTGATGACGCCGGCATGTCGGGTTTCGCGGGTCTGCATATTGCCGCCATTCAGTGTGCCATAACGTTTATGTTGTCGCACAGGTGGATCGTCTCAGATGGGCCGTCTCCGTTGGATCTCCATGAAATCCTCAGCACAATGATTTGGCAGGCTGTGACCTTTTGAGGGACAATAGTTTGTTTGCCCTTTGTAATTGTTGTCTGCCCTTATAAGAGGAGACCCCATGGCTACCACGATGCACGTCAGCGACGTCGCCGAGTTGCTGAGCGAAGGCCGGACGCACTTTAATCTTTCTCCGGCGGTGCTGGTGGAGCACTCTATCCGGCGCAACGAGGCGAAACTGGCAGCCAACGGGGCTATCGTCGGATATACGAATCGCACTGGCCGGTCTCCCAAAGACAAGTTCATCGTCAAGGATGAGACGACATCCAATACGGTCGCCTGGGGCGCCGTCAACGCGCCTTTTGAGCCGGAAAAGTTTGACGCTCTTTACGCGCGCGTGATGGAGCATCTGCGCGGCCGGGAACTCTTTGTGCAGGATCTGTTCTGCGGCGCTGATCCCGCCTACCGTTTGCCGGTTCGCATCGTGAATGAATATGCCTGGCACAACCTGTTTGTGCGGCAGTTGTTTCTGCGCCCCACCGCGGAGGAACTCAAGCATCATCATCCCGAGTTCACCGTCATCTCGGCCCCTGAATTCAAGGTCGATCCCCAGCGCGACGGCGTGGCGTCCGACGTTTTCATCCTGTTGAACTTCACGCGCCGCACCGTGCTGATCGGCGGAACTTCGTACGCAGGCGAGATGAAGAAGTCGATCTTCAGCATCATGAATTTCCTGCTGCCACCGCGAAACGTGTTCCCGATGCACTGCTCGGCCAATGTGGGGCACGATGGTGTGAGCGCGCTCTTTTTCGGCCTTTCGGGGACGGGCAAGACCACGCTGTCGGCGGACCCGTCGCGCGATCTGATCGGCGACGACGAGCACGGATGGAGCGCCGACGGCGTCTTCAACTTCGAGGGCGGATGCTATGCCAAATGCATCAAGCTCTCAAAGAAAAATGAGCCTCAGATCTGGAACGCATTGCGCTTCGGCTGCGTGCTTGAGAATGTTACGCTCGATCCGCAGACGCGCATCCCCGACTACAACGACGACAGCAAGACCGAGAACACACGCGCCGCGTATCCCGTGGACTTCATCGAAAATGCGCTGATCCCCGGGATTGGCGGGCATCCGAAGAACGTGGTGTTTCTCACGGCGGATGCCTTCGGCGTTCTGCCTCCGATTTCGAAGCTGACGCCGGAGCAGGCGATGTATCACTTCCTGTCGGGCTATACGGCGAAGGTTGCAGGTACCGAAGCGGGCGTGAAAGAACCTTCGGCGACGTTCTCGACGTGCTTTGGATCGCCGTTCCTACCGCTGCCTCCGAAAACCTATGCCGAAATGCTCGGCCGGCGTTTGCGCGAACACAGCGCACAGTGCTGGCTGGTAAACACCGGCTGGCAGGGCGGCCCGTACGGCGTGGGCAAGCGTATGGATATTCCCCACACGCGCGCCATGGTCGACGCGGCGGTCGAAGGCGAACTGATCAAGGAAGACTTCGAGATTGAGCCAACGTTCGGATTCAGCATTCCGAAGCGGTGCCATGGAGTGCCGCCCCAGGTGCTCAATCCCCGGAATGCGTGGCCGGATAAAGCCGCTTACGATAAAGCCGCCGAAGACCTGCGCAACCGCTTCGCTAAGAACTTCGAGAACTTCGACGCGCCGGCGGAAGTGAAAGCGGCCGGGCCCAAGGCGCAGCGCTAGCGAGCATTTTTTGTCGCGGGTTCGGGAGCCCTTTCCATCAAACCATCCACTCCACCGATATCCTCCCCAGATGGAAAACTCGCGAGACGCCGCTTCCTCCGGCGCATTTTTTCTGTAGCTGCGATTTTGTATTTCCTCGGGACTGTTTTAGGTGGAATGGGCCTCGGTTGGATTGCCGTCCATCCTCCAATCCACCCAGCAACTCCCCAAGAGGAACAGACTGTACGAGCATCAGCGCACACTGCGTCCGAGGGATTTGCCAGTGCTTCCCTTGCGACTCCAGACGGAGTGACATTGAAGGGCTGGTTCTTGACTCCCCGTTCGTCGAATGGCAACGCCGTAATCCTCTTACACGGCGTCTCCGATAACCGCCTTGGCATGTACGGCTACGGAGAGTGGTTGCTCGAACACAACTACGCGGTCCTGCTTCCCGATGCCCGCGCCCATGGACTCAGCGGGGGATTAGCGACGTACGGCCTGAAGGAATCCGACGACATCCACCGGTGGGTCGACTGGTTGGAGGACAAATATCATCCGCGCTGCGTATACGGCTTGGGAGAATCCATGGGCGCGGCGCAACTGTTGCAATCTCTGGCGAAGGAATCTCGCTTCTGTGCGATCGTTGCAGAGTCCCCATTCGCAACATTCCGAGAAGTCGCTTACGCTCGGTTTGGCCGCGAATTCCATACCGGGCCATGGCTCGGCAGCACGTTTTTTCGGCCGACCGTTGACGTGGGATTTCTCTATGTGCGCCTTATGTACGGATTGAACATGGAAGATGCATCTCCGAAACAGGCAGTTGAACGCACGAGGACTCCTGTGATGCTGATTCACGGCCTAAGCGATCGAAATATCCCACCTTTTCACTCGGACGAGATCCACGCACGTAATCCAACTGGCGTGGTCATCTGGAAAGTACCGGGCGCCGTTCACACTGGAGCACATAGAGTCGCGCCCGAGGAATTCGAACGCAGAGTCCTTAACTGGTTCGAGTCCCACCCTTCAACAGCGCCGAGTCCCTGACGCTTACAGCGTCACCTCCATCTGCAGCGCTTCGATCATTCCGTTGAGCGCGCTCTGGGCGGCGTCGCGCTTCTGTTGCATCTCGGTGATTTCGCGTCGTAGAGCTTGCACGCGATCTTCCTGTTCGTTGAGTTCGCGGACGTAGCGTTCGACGAGGGCCTTCTCCTCGGAACTTCCCTTCAGGGCTTTCATGTTCTCGCGCACCCGCTGTTGATCTTCGGAAATGCTCGACACTTGGGCGCGGCGGCCGGAGATCACGGCGTCGAGCACAGTGATGTCATTCTTTTGGAGAGCAATCTTCCGCAGCGCTTTTTCCACGTCCGCATTGATCATTTTCTGGTCGAGGAAGAACTTGATCTCGTTGTCGGTTACATTCGTCAGCTGGTAGCTGTTGATGATCGGCCGGTATTCCTTCACCAGTAACGTGGTGGTCTTCTTTGGTTCTACCGTCAGTTGAAAGCGGTGGAAGGAGGCCGAACTCTCCGTCGGTTTGGCGTCGTCCGCGAGCTTCCAGCCGGGGCGCGCGGGATGCTCAATCACCACCGTCCGTGTCGACGTGTCGCGGTTGCGAATGGTGTAGGTATCCTCCTGGCGCTCCTGCGTCGACTGCGTCATGGTGCCGTGCGCAATTACGACTTTCGTGACGCGCTGGTGATCCGCCTTCTGCTTGGCGTCGACCAGTACGCCGAGGTCAGCCGCATAGGAGAGCAGCCGCTTCTCCCCAGGTTTAATTGCGTCCATCAGACCCTCGCCAGCAAAAGCTTCGCCCTCGAGCACGTTGAAGCTGCCACCGTCGAGCGTGAGATCACTGGTGTTGTTCAGCCACAGTGCGCGCAACAGGGACGTATCCGATGGATTCCAGACCGAAACTTTCTCCGCATCAATGCGTGCCTGCAGGATGGGCACCAGCGCCGACTGATTCTTGCGGATGGTAACGCGGTCTTTGAGCTTGTATTCGAAGAGGTCTCCGAGTTCGCGGGTCTCGCCGACAGTCGTGCCCTGCTCGAGCGATTCGGCAATCATGGTGGCGTCAGGCCGAGGAGCCGCGACCGCTGGTGGAGGAGCGCCATTCGTGCGAAAGACGCCAGTACCCATGCCTCCGCCGCTTCCGCTGGTGATTCCGCCGAGGACGCCGCCCATTGATCCACCGGGCACGCCGCCGGGAACACCGCCGATCACGCCGGTTGCAATCATCTTCGGAGAACGAAGCTCACCATTCACGATGTCCGCTTGCCCTTCGATCGTCGCCTCATGCGTCTGCGGTGTGAGCATCGCATTCTCCGGCAGCGCGACCACCGGCCGACGCGTGTAATACGGCTGCGAGAGTTCCTGCACGAAAGACTGCGGCGCGCCCGCGATTAGCGACAGCTCGACATCCTTCCAGTCTTCGCCCACCGTGTTATCGACAATGGCCCATCCCTGCAGCAGCGGCTTGCCCTCTTTCGGAATCACGATGCGGTAGGTGCTCTTCCACACCGGCACTTCACTGATGTAGCTGACCAGAAGATTGCGCTCGCCGTCACCGGCAGTCGAAATGGTCATACGCCGGAGGTCCTGATCGCGCGTGGAAGCGACCAGACCGAGGTATTTGCCTACTTCTTCGTTCACCTCTTTCTCGGTCACGCGCACGCTGGTGGCAGGTGTCAGGTCGAAGAGGCGCACCTCGCCGCTGTCACTCACGAGCGAAACCTGGGTCAATCCGATCCTGCCCCTAGATGCCTGTTCGTCGGTTCCGTCAACCTTCGGCGCATCGTGCCCAGTCAGCACTTCCCGTTCTTCAATGCTCAACAAGCGGCCGGAAGCCGCCAGGGAACCGCTGCGGACTTCCACGCGCGCGCCCCGGAGGGCATCGAGAAACTGCGCGGTCGTCGGATTCTCGCCGACCGGCAGGCGCAGCGAGCCCAGCCGCTTCTCCAAGGGCGCGGCCGAGTTGTAGCTGACGCCGGTGATGCGTCCCTTGCCGAGGTCGAGCACGGTGAGCGACTTCAGCACGTCGTTCAACTGCGCAGTCGTGAAATCGATGTTCACATCCTGGCTGCCCCGAACATGTCCGGCGTGCTCGAAGTAACCGACGCCATTCTTGTAGAGAATCACGCGAGTGACAGGCAGCCGCGCTGCCGAATCAGCGGAACTTGCGGGTGGATTAGATGGCGCAGAAGACTGGCCAGATGAAACCGCGACGAGCGCCAACCACAACACTGCAGTTTTCGAAAAGCGCATGGCTCCTCCGTCGTACTGGGTCCGTCGAGCAGGGGGCGTCGTGAACTGGCAATCTTGTGCCAGTGCTGGCCCTAAATCGACTTAGACACCGAGTGTGGGTACCCGAGCGGAGGTATCTGCAACCGTGGATGCAACTGCTGTGTTTTGAGATGGCTGAAACGAGGCGTAGATATGACCGGACGCCGCCGGGCATCGCCCCAAGCGAAGCCGAGGAGCAGAAACCCAAAGGAACAGAGCCTAGGCCTTCTTGATCATGCGGCTGATCCAGATCAGGAAAACGGCTCCGATGATAGCCACGATGATCGTCTGATGAAGCCTCCGGCCTGGAAGCCCAGTATGCCCACCAGCCAGCCACCGACCACCGCGCCGACGATGCCGAGGACGATATCCATAGCGACACCGTAGCCGCCGCCTTTCATGATCCTGCCAGCGGCCCAACCGGCGATCAGTCCGACAAGCACCCACCAAATCAAATTTGAAATCATCTGGGACCTCCTCTGCGGACCGAAGGAGAGTATGGTGGGGGCGACAGTCTGTCAAGCGGGCCCTCTCGCGGGCCCCCTCGCGGGCCGCGGTCCTGTGTTTAAATCAAGCTATGTTCGCCCGCAAGATCCGCGTGGAATATGGGTCCGACGGCCACCAACTTCCCTGCCCGCTGAAGTGGCTCGACAGTTTCTCCATGCGCAACTTCACCAATGCCACCGTTTTCGACGATACTCTTCCCGTTGCGGACGGCCAGATGGAGATCGGCTCCGCAGTCCCGCTAGACCAACTCAAGGACGCGATGGAGGACTGGTTCCGGCGGAAGGGCTACCTGGCCAAGGACTCGCATTTGTCACTGGCGGAGAACTAAAGACCGGATCACACTTACCCGCAGTCGGTACTTTCCAGTATTGAATCAATACCCTTGGACATGAGAAAGTGCTTGGGCCAGATATTAGATTGGCAAGGAAGCGGCAAATCTCGCAGGAGAAGGTAGATTCGGTGGGGATTTTTGACCGATCCGAGAAACACCCCAGCGGAACGGGCAGAATGTTTTCAGTGGCTTGGCCCGCCTTCACGATGGCAAGCGAGTTGCATACCCAAAACGAGGAGGTGCTTCATGAGCTACAGAGTATTGCAGCTGTCCCCCCAATCAAGCACCCGTACCAATCGCAGGAGAATTCTAGAGTCCTGGAAAGCCCCGTCAACCAACGTGCTCGACATGGGTTTTCTGCCGTCGTGGTTTGAGTACGATCCGGAGCTCGACGAGGGCAGCGCTGACGCCCGCACCAACTGGGGTGCGATCTCAGGTTTGGCCCTTTCGATTGCGTTCAGCGCGACCTTCTGGGTAGGAGTCGCGTGGGTCGTGGGGCGAGTCTGGAAGTAGACCGGATCTTGCATCTGGCACAGAATTGAAACGGGGCCGACGCCAACCAAGCGCCGGCCCCGTTTTCTGCTGCCCTGAGGCCCTGAAGGCCCTTTACTTGTCGTACTGCAGGAGCGACATCACTTCATACTCTTTGAGCTTGTCGCGACCCTTCAGAAATTCCAGTTCCACCACAAATCCCAGGCCTGCGATCTTGGCGCCTAGCGAAGCGGCGAGTTTAGCCGTGGCCTCGGCGGTGCCGCCGGTGGCCAGCAAGTCGTCCACAATCAGGACGCGCTGGCCTTTCTGAATGGCGTCCTTGTGAATCTCCAGCGAGTTCGTCCCGTACTCGAGCGCGTAATCGTACTTCACGGTTTCCGCCGGAAGCTTGCCCGGCTTGCGCACGGGGACGAATCCGGCGTTCAGTCGATAGGCGAGAGCCGGAGCAAAGATGAAGCCGCGGGCTTCCATGCCGAGGACCAGATCGACGTCCTGCGAGATGTAATGTTCCGCCAGCTTGTCGATGAGCGTAGCGAAGCCGGCCCTGTCCTTCAGCAGCGTGGTGATGTCGTAGAAGAGGATCCCCTTCTTGGGAAAATCGGGGATCTCGCGAATCAAGTGCTTCAGTTGATCGGCATTCATGCCCGCAACAGACTGCATTTACCACGCTCCTTAAGTTCGAGGTTTCAGAGTTTCAACGTTTCAAAGTTTCAAAGACAAATGCGGGGGATTTTGCCTTGAGACACTTTGCAACCTCGCAACCTTGAAACGTTGCAACCTGTCTCACCACGCTCCTTCAATGCGAAATGAACTGAGCCCGGCGACTGGACTGGCTTCGGATACGTCGACCACATCCACGCGGGCCGCTCGTGGACCTTCGCGCAGCCGGCCGTGCAATCCAGAGAGCTGGTCGCGAGTGCCCTGGGCGAGAACCTCTACACTACCGTCGTGATTATTGCGCACCCACCCGGCGATCCCGAGGATATGAGCCTCGCGCTCGACGAACCAGCGGAAGCCGACCCCCTGTACGCGTCCGCGCACGAAGAACCGGCGGGCTTCGATGGGCTTTTCAGTAGGGGTCATGCAACGTTCAGGGTTTCAAAGTTTCAAGGTTTCAAGGTTTCAAAAGTTTCAACGTGACGAACTAGCCTTGAAACCTTGAAACTCTGAAACCTTGAAACTTTACGCTCTGGACAGGTACGCGCCTTCCGAAGTATCAACCTTAATCTTCTCGCCTTCGTTGATGAATGGAGGCACCTGCACGACGAGTCCCGTCTCGGTTCTGGCAGCCTTGGTCACGCTGGAAGCGGTGGCGCTCTTCAGCCCGGGCTCGGTCTCGACCACCGTCAGGATCACGGTTTGGGGCAGCTCAATGCCAACCGCCTTGCCGTCGAAAAACTCCACTTTGATTTCGAGATTGGCAATCAGGTAATCGACGGCGTCGCCCAGGATTTCCTTGCTCAGGTGGGTTTGCTCGTAGTTGGAGGTATCCATGAAGTAGTAGCTGTCGCCGTCGGCGTACAGGAACTGCATATCGACTTCGTCCACGTTGACCTTCTCGATCGGGTCCGGGGAACGGAAGCGGTGCTCGAACATGGCGCCGGTTCGCAGGTTGCGCAACTTGGCCTGAATAAAGGCGCGCAGGTTGCCGGGGGTGCGGTGTTCCACGCTGAAAACGGAATGCAGATCATTGTTGTGCCGAATGATCATGCCGGGACGAAGCTGGGTGGCAGGGATCGACATCGCTTGAAAAACTCTCCTTGTACGATTGCAGTTCTGAAGCCGGCGGAAGACGAGCAGGCCACAAGTTCCGCCGCCAGCCTACTACGCGAAGAAGGCTAAAGCGTTATTTTACACTCAGGCTCGCCCGAAAAGAAACCTTCCCGAAGCCGTTCTCATCGAAGAGGGGCGGATGGCGCGCCTCCGGATTGGTTTCGCCGAGTCGCTGAACTGAGACTAGAATAGCTAAGACTAGAATCAGAGCGAGGCTGAATTCACGCGTAGCCCTTGCGAACATGCCCGCATTCTGGGCGGAAAATTGAGGTCTTCATCATGCGAATCGGACGTTACGAATCTTCAGAAAGCAGCAACGTCGGCACGGCAATCACCTTCCTCCTGATCGGTCTGGGCGCAGGAGCCCTGGCTGGGCTCCTGCTCGCGCCCAAAACCGGCAAACAGATGCGCCGCGACCTGCAGCGCGGCTTCGAAGATGCAAAGGATACGCTGGGCGATTGGGCGGACGAGGCAAAGAGCAAGGTGCGCGAGGCCGGGGATCGCGTCCGCGATGTGGCCAGCAAGGGCGTGGATCTGGCCGACGATCTGCGCGAAAAAGTAGAGCCGCTGCGCCGCGCCATCAATCGGAGCTAAGAAGAGCGGCGGCGGACGTCAGACGTCGGACCTCAAGGCAGTGCAGCCCCAGGTCCGACGCCGTTTCTGATTAGTACAGGTGAAAGTCCACCTCGACCGCAATCTGCGTCGCTACCGGCTGACCATTGAGCGTGGCCGGACGGAAGCGCCAGCGGTTCACGGCTTCGATCGCCTTCTCATCCAGACCCATACCTAGGCTCTGCCCCACGCGGATATCGTAGGGGTGCCCGTCTTTCCCAACCACCAGCAGCAAAAGCACGATTCCCTGCGCCTTTGATTTGCGGGCTTCGTCGGAAAAACTCGGCTCGGGATTAAAGATGACCTGCGGCACCGTTACACCCCCTCGGCCCGGCGAAAGAATTCCGGGCGGCCCCGGTCCGACTCCGGGACCCGACGACGACCCAATGCCGCCACAACATCCCGGCCCGATTCCCGTCGGGCCGCCGGGACCGTTCGAGAGAATCGAAAACTTGGAAAACGGATCTCCGATCTGCGCGCCTTGCGGCAGCTTTACATCCGGAGCCAGCACGACCGTCTCCGGGATAGCCAGCTTCGGCGGCTCTTTCGGCAGAATCACCGTTGGAGGCACAATCTGAGTGTCAAGCGAGGCCTTAGGGATATCCCCGTTCGACGCGGGAAGCGGATCGTGATTGCCGCCTCCGCCGCCGCTGTTTCCTGAAAAGATGAGGGGAATTTCATCAAGCTTCGGGAAACCCCGCGCGATCTCGGGAGGACCTTGGATTACGCAGCTCGTGAAGTAAATGAGCAGTCCCACAATCGCGGCCTGCGCGATCATCGAAAAGACGAAGGTCTCCCGCCGGGTGCGGTACAGCCCGTCGTTATCCCCCGACAGCATCGAAAAGATATTCGGCCCCGGTCCCGGAGATGCAGCGGTCATGGCGCGCTCCTGCCCACGAGGTGTAGTCAACAGCCAACACGCCGTAAGACGCAGCTCCGCCCAAAAAGGATTTCCGGAGCAAGAAAGTAGCGCCGGCATCCTGCCGGCTGTCGCGGGGGCGTCCCGCCCGCGCGCCTGCGAGGGCAAGTTGCCCTCGCGACAGCCGGCAGAGCTTGCCCTGAGCGAAGTCGAAGGGATGCCGGCGCTACGAAATGTTCTTACTTGAAGATGGAGGAGAAAAATCCTCCGACCCGCCGGAAGAAGCCGCGATGCTCAGGCTTTTTCTGCGGCTCCGGCGGCAGCGATTGAATCACGGTATCGAGATGAACCTGGCGCGCCGGCGAATCGTCCACAGGCAAATCTTTGGCCGCCTGCACCGGCGGTGGCAAAGCGGCCGCCGCCGCGCGGTTCTTCGCGTTAAATACCAGCGGCGCATCCACCTGCACGTGAACATCGTTCGGCTGAGAAGTCGGAGGGGGAGCGGTCTCCGGTCCATTCGAGAGCCTCGTACCCGCAGTCGACGCTACGGAGGAGCCTGCGGCTGCCGCGGGAGCCTCGCTCCCGCCGATGCGCACTTTCTCGGGCAATTCCGAGTCGGGCACGTTCGGCGCATACGAAGCTTGCGCCTGCATGAGCGGCGAAGGTGGAGGACATCCACACTCTACCGGCACGTCGCCGTCGACCTTGTCGATCTGCCCCGAATGAAACATGGCCTGCTCAGCCGGCTTCACCTGGTAAATCCGGTCTCCCATTAACTCAGAGACGATGGCCGAAGACGTGTTCCCCTTCAGCGCTCGCACGCAAGTGTTGCCGTGTGCGTCGGCGCTGATGGCGTAGTGAAATTCTCCCGGCCCCGCAAACAGGATGCGGAAGTCCGGCGTCATCACCGTGTCGGCCGAAGCGCGCAGAGAATAGTGCGCCTCGATCGCACCGGTGCTCAAGCCGAGCATCAGGTCGCGCTGGGTCTTCGAGGGCGTCACCGAAACCGTGGTCCCCGGGCACACGCGAACTTCGCCTCCGCCAGTCACGCGTAGGACCGCCGTCTCCGAACCCGCCGTGACCGCAGAGCCGGACGCGATGCGGCTTCCCGCCATCACCGCAGTCCCGGAACCACTCGTCACCGGCACTACCGCCGGACTCTTGCTCAGGGAAAGGCCCGGCACCGTCGGCGGCTCAAACGGCGTCGACTTTTTCCCGGCGTTCATGTCGCCGGCAGGCTTAAGGCGCACCATCAGGCGATGGCCCGCTCCATCCCACGAATACCCATAAGGAGCCACTAAGTCGAGGACGATGCGCGTCACCGGAGGTTGCCGCTGAAACTGATCGACGCGGATCGCGAGGATGTTTTCCTTTTGAATGGGAATCCGCTTCTGCGTCAGTCCCAAGCGTGAGTTGGGCAGATCGATAACCAGCCGCGGCGGCGAATCGAGCAGTTGGATCTCAGGAATCACCGGACTGCTGGAAAGAATTTCGACCGCGGGCACTCCATGCTCATGAACGATGCGGACGCTCGTCACCAGAGGTGGCGGGCCAAAGGTCTGGGCCGCAACGCTGGCAGCCAGCAGCGCGGCCATCATCCCACACACAGACTTGAGCGCAGGTCGCGGCAAAGAATCCCTCATTGGAAGCTTGAAGGAAACATATCAGGCTGCAGGGGTGGGGTGCTAGCGATCTGTTGGGTCGGAAAATTTCAAGGTTTCAAGGTTTCGAAGGTTTCAGGGTCAGTCGCTCCCTGTACCACGGGAAACCCAAACCTTTCAGATCGTGGAGCGTGAGAGCTTTGAAACCTTGAAACTTTGAAACCTTGAAACTCGCCCTTTCATGCTTCGGGCAAAAACTCGTACTCTTCAATGACGGCAGCGACGGCCAGTTTGCCGTCCGCCTGTCCATTATCCACTCGCACCACACGACCTTTACATTGCACGCGGATGCTTTCCGTGAGTGTGATCTCGGGAGGCAGAGTCAGCGTGAAGCCAATCTGCGACCCCTGAGCCACCTCGGTCTCAAGAAAAAAACAGATGCCGCGGGCGCTCACGTCCCGCAGCTGCGCGGGCCGCGTAGTGTTGTCAGAATCGACGCTCACCGGTACGCGGAGCGGAAAACGTCGTGCACCCCTCTTTTCCTGCTGGGGCTCAGCCATTGCATCCTCCAAGCGGCGGTGAAGTTGGCATTTGAACGATGAAGCGAGAATGCTCCGCGCCCGCAGTAAGGTCAATACCACCCTTGGGTCAGAGGATGGCCCGTTCAGGCGAGGCGACCCGATTGCAGATTGTGGAACTCCGGCCAATCTGCAATCTGAAATCTACAATCTGAAATCCTGCTCCGGTGTAAGCTAATGGAAGGAGCCTAGTCCTTGATTTTTGTACTCGACAACTACGATTCGTTCACCTACAACCTGGTGCAATACATTGGTGAACTAGGCGCCGAAGTTGAGGTTCGCCGCAACGACCAGGTCACGGTGGGCGAGGTGGAGAAGATGCACCCCGAGCGGATCGTCGTCTCTCCCGGCCCGTGCACACCGCATGAAGCGGGGATCAGCATTGATCTGATCCGCCACTTCGCGGGGAAGGTACCCGTGCTGGGAGTCTGCCTCGGACACCAGGCGATCGGGGAGGCCTTCGGCGGCCGCGTGGTTCGCGCCGCTCACCTCATGCACGGCAAAACCAGCGCTGTGATGCACGACAACCGAACCGTCTTTCAGGGCCTGCCCATGCCCATGACCGCGACGCGCTACCATTCGCTCATTGTTGAGGAGAAAGATCTGCCCGCCGATTTAGAAGTCAGCGCCTGGACCACCGAAAAAGACGGCACCCGCACCATCATGGGATTGCGCCACCGCCGCCACCCGGTCGAGGGGGTGCAATTCCATCCCGAGAGCGTGCTTACGGACGCGGGCAAGAAGCTCGTGGCCAACTTCCTGCGCTTGTAAGAGAAGCCCGCCCCCTAACTACCGCGTGTGCCCGGGGATTGACAATGTCCTCGCATTGACCAATACTTCCTCCGCTCCGATGAAAAAGCACGAATAACTTGCCATAGGTAGGAATTTCCGAGTCCGAGAAGGAAATCATGTCTAACGGCGGCGGCAATTTGCCTTCATTCAATTCGATCCTTCAACAGGCGCTAACCTTCGGAGTAAAGAAAATAACTCCGTCACGGTTACCGCAGTTTATCGGGCTAGTAATCTACGCGGGCCTCGCGGGGGTGATCTGGGCGGGCGTTTCGCTAAATCTCGATCAACGCCTTGTCGTTGCCGGCATATTGCTGCTTCTGCTCTCGGCAATCATGACGCTTCTCCTGCTGCTGGGCGCGGTTATCCACCCTATCGTGATCAATAGTCTTGTTGTGGTAGTCGTGCTTGGCTTCCTTGGGATTGGGGGCTATGTGATCGTCGGCCTTGCCGCGCCACCCAATGAGATGGAACTAGATGCAAACTTGCTAGATGCCAACTACAAAAGCGCAGAAAAATTCGCAGTTAGCCTGGCAGGTCACAAGGGCGTGCCGACAGACAAGCATGGCCACTTTGTACTTCGGATTCTCCCGTTGGATGTGCATGAAGGCAAAGTCCGATTGCATGTAGAGTCTCCAGATGGCAAATATGCGAGCATCATAGAGGCGACCCTCAATCCAGGCCCCCTTACCACGACCGACCTCCTTCTGGAGGATCTTAATAGGCTAGACAAACCGTTCTTGCCTGGCTCCAATGACCTACCCAAGCAGATTCCACCTGGCGGCAACGATATGCCAAAGCCTGGGCCACTCCCGAAAGAGAGTTGGCGGTTCATTGTCTCCGGAGATTCGCGGAACTGTGGAGATGTGGTGATGCCTGCTATTGCCGGGAATAGCGCACGCTTTGCACCAAGCTTCTACTGGCACCTAGGCGACCTACGAGCAATCTACAAGATCGACGAGGACATCGCGTTCGCAACCGCGAACAACGGCCAGCCACTTAGCTGCAGCGTCTATGTGCAGCGCGCGTGGCCAGACTTCATCGACCACCAGATCGCGCCTTTCGGGAACCTCCCCTTCTACATAGGCATTGGCAACCACGAGACGATACCTCCCGAGAACGAGGACGCATTCAAGCGCCAGTTTAACGACTGGCTGGATCAACCCAAGCTACATCGTCAGCGCGAACTGGATAAAGAGCCAGCGCAGCCCGAAGCCAACTTCCACTGGGTTCAGGGCGGCGTCGATTTCATCTATCTGAACAATGCCTCAAATTTTTTCTCCGACGACCAACAGACATGGCTCATTCGCCTCCTGCAGAATGCAGCGTCCAATCCCGAAGTAAGAAGTGTGGTTGTAGGCATGCACGAGGCGCTGCCCGACAGCATCGCAAACTATCACAGCATGGGCGACAGCGCTACCGAACCGCGGGCCCGTCCGAGCGGGGAAAACGTGTACAAGGCTCTTTTGGCGTTCCGGGAGAGCAGCAAAAAGCCCGTGTATGTGCTCGCCAGCCACTCGCATTTTTATATGGAGAACATCTTCGACACACCCAAGCTCAGGGAGAACGGCGCCAAGCCTCTCGCGGGCTGGATCGTGGGAACGGCCGGAGCGGTGCGGTATCCTCTTCCCGTGTCTGCTTCAAGAAAAGCCAAGACGGACGTTTATGGATATCTAGTGGGCACGGTCGCGCAGGACGGGATTATTCAGTTTGCGTTTCAGGAGATTCGGGAGGCGGACGTACCGAGGATACCGCGTAGTCAATACCCGGACAGTTTTGTGCATTGGTGTTTTGCTCACAACTCGCTAAGCATTGATCCTGATCCCAACCACGCTGAGGCGAATATCACACCGGTATGTGCCGTTACAGGATCGACAAAAAGCGGGGCCCATTGACCGCCGATCACTGACCCTGCTTCCTAGCTTTCTCCACGGCTCTTAGTACCGCTTGGGCCTTGTTCATCGATTCCTGAAACTCGCTGGCTGGGTCGGAGTCTGCGACAATTCCGGCTCCCGCCTGCAGGTATGCTTTCTTGCCCTGCATCAGCAGCGTGCGAATGCCGATGCAGGAGTCGAGGTTCCCAGCGAAGTCGGCATACAATACCGATCCGCCATAAATTCCGCGGCGTGTCGGTTCCAGTTCTTCGATGATCTGCATGGCCCGTACCTTAGGCGCGCCGCTGAGCGTTCCCGCTGGGAAACATGCTGCAAACGCATCCAGTGCGTCGAGATCCTTGCGCAGCTTGCCTTCCAGCGCCGATACCAAATGCATCACGTGCGAGTAACGCTCGACATACATCAGATCTTTCACTTTGACTGAACCGTAATCGCTCACACGGCCAAGGTCATTGCGGCCGAGGTCGACCAGCATGACGTGTTCGGCTCGCTCCTTTTCGTCGGTGCGCATCTTCTGTTCGAGCCGCAGGTCTTCGGCTTCATCGCGTCCCCGCGGATGCGTGCCTGCGATCGGCCGGTATTCCAGTTTGCGCCCCGTGACCCGCACCAGCATCTCAGGAGACGAACCAAGAATGTGGGTGTCACCTGAGCGCAGAAAATAAAGATACGGCGACGGATTCACCTGCCGCAGCGAGCGGTACAAATCAAATGGCGCAACCTCAGGCGTGAAGTCAAGCCGCTGCGAGAGTACGACCTGGAAGATGTCGCCCGCGGCAATGTATTCCTTGCAGCGTTCCACGCCGCGCAGGAAAGTTTCGCGCCGCGTCCCTGCATGGATCTTGAGTCTGCCCGCTTTTGCCTTTGCGGATTTACGCCACAGAGCCGGACTCAGTCCCGCCGCAAGTTTCCGCTCCAGAGCCGCTATGTCGCGCAGGGCGCGGTCATAAGCGCGCCGCGGAGTCTCACGTTTAACGTCAGCAGCAGCCACGATGTGGATCTGGTGCCGCAGGTGATCGAACGCCAGAAGGCGGTCAAAGAACATCAGTTCGGCGTCGGGCAGCGCCAGGTCATCTTTCGCGTGATCGCCAATCTTTTCCAACTGGCGAACCACGTCGTACGCAAAATATCCGACCGCGCCCGCTGTAAATGGAGGCAGTCCCGGAACACTGGCGGGCCGATGCTCCTGCAACAACCGCTTCACCACCTGGAAAATATTGTCTTGCACCGTTTCGCGCTGGCGTCCGCGCTCAATTTCGACGGCCCCCTGGCGGGCGGTCACGCGCATGTAAGGGCGCGCGCCGAGGAACGTGTAGCGTCCGATCTGCTCGCCACGTTCCACCGATTCGAGCAGGAAGGCGTGCGGTTCCTTCTCTGCGATGGCGAGAAAGGCCGAGACCGGCGTGAGCAAATCCGCGCTGACGGATTTCACCACCGGGACAAGCGTGGCCTCTCGGGCCAATCGCGAGAACTCCTTGAAGTCCGGTTGCAGCATTGGTTGGGATCCAAACCGCCGCTTCGGCGGGTTTTTTATTATAGGCGACGCCCGCGAGACGGCAGAATCGTTGCTCAACCAGCCCAACCTGTGATGCAATCACTGCCATGAATCGCCGGAATTTTATTCGTCTCTCCACCGCCGCTTCCGCCGCTGTCTTGTACAGGCCCCTCAGTTTTGCGGAGACGAACCCAAGCCCTGCGGTCCGGCTGACGCTTCGCGCCGACCGGCTCGGCAACAAGATCGGCGACGACTTCACCGGACTGAGCTACGAATCCGCGCAGCTTGGCAATCCCCATTTCTTCTCGGGTGCAAATTCCGAACTGGCGGGCTTTATGCAGCGGTTGGGAACGTCCGGCGTTCTGCGCATCGGCGGCAATACCAGTGAGTATTGCTACTGGACTCCGGATCCCACAAAGCAGACGAACCGGCAAAACCCCGAGAGCATGCGCACCGGAGACAAGGCGAATCCCGTTGCCTTTGGACTAGCCGTCGGTCCCGATACTGACAAGAAAGCTCCTGCGCCCGTAAACATCACGCCGGAGACGATCCGTAATTTGCGGGAGTTCCTCGACGCCTGCGGTTGGAAGCTGATCT
>PMUM01000202.1 GCA_003166855.1 Acidobacteriaceae bacterium
TGCCTATTCATGCGGATTGCATAGGTCTTTCGCTTTGCTCAGGATGACAAACGCTTTGAGAGTGTCCTTTCCCCCAGAAATTCGCAAATCCGAAATCCTCTACAATGATGCGGTGGCAGACACGAAACCATTTCGGCTGACAGAGTCGGTGAAGGCTGCGGGTTGAGCTTCTAAGCTGAGTCCGGCGGCGCTGGNNTCGGCTTCGATCATGCCGACGACGCCGGAGTGTATCTGATCGGGCCCGATCAGGCACTGGTGCAGACGGTGGACTTCTTCACGCCGATAGTGGACGATCCGTACACGTTCGGGCAAATTGCCGCGACGAACGCGCTCAGCGATGTGTACGCGATGGGCGGCCGGCCGATGACTTCGCTGGCGCTGGTATGTTTTCCCGACAAGGCCGATCTGGGAATTCTTGAGCGCATCCTCGCTGGCGGCTTATCGAAGATGATCGAGGCAGGCTGCACGGTGATTGGCGGGCACAGCATTCGCGACGAAGAGACGAAGTTTGGATATTCGGTAACCGGGATGGTGCATCCAAAAAAAGTGTTGGCGAATGCAGGGGCTAAGCCCGGAGATGGTCTGGTGTTTACCAAAGCTCTTGGAACCGGCGTGATTTCAACGGCGATCAAGAAGGGAAAAGCGGAACCGGCGTGGATTGAGGCGGCGGTGCGGTCGATGACCACCTTGAACAAGAAGGCCGCGGAAGTGATCACCGGCGGAGATTTTCATGTGAGCGCGATGACGGACGTCACCGGATTTGGGTTGATTGGACATTTGCGGGAGATGGTGCTGGCTTCCGAAGTGTCGGTCAGAATTTCTGCGAAATCCGTTCCCCTGATCGAGGGAGCGCTGGAGTGCGTGCGCGCGGGATACATTCCGGGCGGGCTCAACAATAACCGCGATTTCGCGGAGTGTCTGGTTGAGTACGACAGCGGCGTTTCTGAGGACGTGCGGGCCTTGCTGTTCGATCCGCAGACGGCGGGTGGGTTGCTGATCTCCACACCGGACAGCGCGAAGCTGGGAAAGGCGCTGAATGAGGCAGGGGTCTCGGCGGTGCACGTCGGGGAGGTTTTGCCGAACGGTAAGCCTCGAATTCACGTGACGCAGTAGAAGGCTTAAAGTCAAATTCCCCACCCTCTCGCAAACTGCGCGAGAAGGGTGGGGCACCCGCCGGCCTCTGTGTTCCCCTGTGCCCTCTGTGGTTAAAGACCTTTACCACAGAGGACACTGAGGAGCACAGGGGACTATAACTCTCCCGGAACCCCGAGATCGTTTCTACGCATCTACTACGTATCTCCGCATTTCAATGAGGAAGGTGGAATTATGGAAAGTCGTCAGCTTGGCCGGAGCGGGTTGAAGGTTTCAGCGCAGGGGCTTGGGTGCATGGGCATGTCGGAGTTTTACGGAGGATTCGACGACGCGGAGTCGATCGCGACGATTCATCGGGCGCTGGAACTCGGCATTACGTTTCTGGACACGGCGGATGTTTATGGTCCGCATAAGAATGAAGAGCTTGTTGGGCGGGCGATCAAGGGAAAGCGCGACAAAATTGTGCTGGCGACGAAGTTCGGCATCGTGCGCGATCCGGCCAACCCGAATGTGCGCGGAGTGAACGGAAAGGCGGACTACGTTCGCAAGTCGTGCGACGCCAGCTTGCGGCGGCTGGGAGTCGAGACCATCGATCTCTATTACCAGCACCGCGTCGACCCCAACACGCCGATTGAAGAGACCGTCGGCGCGATGGCTGAGTTGGTGAAGGCGGGCAAGGTGCGCTATCTGGGGCTGTCGGAGGCTTCCGTGCCGACGCTGCGGCGCGCGGTGAAGGTGCACCCCATTACTGCGTTGCAGACGGAATATTCCTTGTGGACGCGCGATCCGGAGGGCGGAATTCTCGCGGCTTGCCGCGAGCTGGGGATTGGGTTTGTAGCGTACAGTCCGCTGGGACGCGGGTTTTTGACCGGGCAGTTCCGCAAGTTCGAAGACTTGCCGGCGGATGATTACCGTCGGAACTCTCCGCGATTTCAGGGCGAGAATTTCCAGAGGAATCTTGATCTGGTGCGGCGGGTGGAGCAGATTGCGCGCGAGAAGGGATGCACAGCTTCGCAGCTGGCGCTCGCGTGGGTCCTGGCGCAGGGTTCAGATGTTGTGCCGATTCCGGGGACAAAACGGCGAAAGTATCTGGAGGAGAACGTCGGCGCCGAATCGGTGAAGCTGACGAAGGAAGATTTGCAGAGGATCGATGAAGTGTTTCCGGCGGATGCCGCCGCGGGAGGAAGGTATCCCGAGCACATGATGGCGCTGGTGAACGGGTGAGCACGCAGCCGCCTTCGAGAAATCCACTCACCAACACACAAAATCGGCCGGACGCGCCAATCCCCCGAAATCTTGTCAATAGGCATAAATTACACGATCGAGCTTAAGTCCATGAAAGCATTCGCAAAATAGAATTCCAAACCATGTCCACTTTGCCCCCTCCAATTTGATATTCTAGAAATATAGAGACAATTTAATGTCAAGCAGGCGCGGCCTACAGGTCGCGCCTTTTTTATTGCGAAACTAGGGGCCGAGCCAAAAACGCGGGTGCCCCATTTCTCGCGCGCCCTCTGCGCGAGAAGGGGGGATTTTCCTGAGTGAACGAACGCCGAAGGGTCCGTTACGAATTCCGGCGAAGCCGGAGCCAACCATTGGGAACGAGCACAGGGGAGTGAGCACTGGGATGAGTACAAGGAAAAGCAGTAAGCAGAACGACTGGGAGCTATTCAGCAACTTCAAACAACGCGGCGAATGGGTCGAGCTGCTGTTCATGGCGAAGGCCGCGCTGCGCCATTTCGCCATCAGCAAACCTTGGGGAGACACACAAGCCTACGACGTCGGCATCGAGTACGGCCTGAACTTTCTCCGGGTGCAGGTCAAATCGACAACGTACCGCATGGGCGCAGGATATCTCTGCCAGTTCAAGCCCAACCACAGAAAAAAACTCGACTACACGCTCAAAGAAATCGACCTGTTCGCCGCCTACGTCATTCCCGAAGATGCGTGGTACCTGATCCCGGCAGCCTTGCTGCTGGGCAGCCGCAGACGCACCATGGCCATGCTATGCCCCATGCGCCCACCGGCAAAGAAGGCGAGCTATCGCTACGAATGCTACCGCGAAGCTTGGAACCTGCTCACCAAGAGCCGAGCCGAACTGGCGCAGTGCAAGGTACCTCCTCCTCCGCCATCTCATCATCGTAAGCCCGACTCGCGAAGAGTCACGAAAGCCTCTCTTCTGCGACCGGACTAGATGCTGGATTTGAAGGGTGTGGATGCGACTGGATTTGAAGAGTATGGATGCGTCCGGATTTGAGAGGGCTCGATGCGACTGGATTTGAAAGGTCGCAGCTTTAAGCCGCGACGCAAAGCCTGAAGAACT
Organism: Acidobacteriaceae bacterium; assembly: GCA_003166855.1. Classification (GTDB taxonomy): domain Bacteria; phylum Acidobacteriota; class Terriglobia; order Terriglobales; family Acidobacteriaceae; genus Sulfotelmatobacter. The sequence continues at coordinate 3,416 of PMUM01000202.1, forward strand.
CGATTTTGGGTGGCGCAACGCTTTAAGCGCTGCGATCAAATCTGTCTTTTTCCGTCCGGCGTTAGAGTTGCGTGCAAACTCCTACCCGGCGCGAAAACCTGTGCAGCACCCGCGAGAATCTGGGCAGCACCCGCGAAAGCCTGTGCAGCACCGTGGAAGAGCGGCC
>PMUM01000387.1 GCA_003166855.1 Acidobacteriaceae bacterium
CAATGCGTCACGGACGGCCGAATAAGGTGCAGGTAGACATAGGGTTCGAGGAGAAGGAATTCAGTGTGCAGGTGCACGATGACGGATGTGGTTTCGATCCGGAGGCGGCATCGTCGCAACCGAACGGCCACTACGGTCTTGTCGGCATTCGAGAACGCGCAAAACGGATTGGTGGAGTGCTCACTTTGAATAGCGAGTCTGGCGTCGGAACTGAGTTGACGTTGTCCGTGCCGCGCAAGGCATCGGCAACAGGAAACGGGGTATCGAGGATATGAATACGGTCAACGTTGACAAAATTGCCGACAAGATGGGGGTAATGGTTGTGGATGATCATCCGCTCATGCGGATTGGTGTCGCGTCGATTGTGAATGCACGTGCCGACATGACGGTTGTCGCCCAGGCAGGATCGGGAGAAGAAGCTGTCACACTGTTCTTCAAGCACAAACCGGACGTCACACTGATGGATCTGCGACTGCCGGGAATGAGTGGAGTGGACTCAATTCGCTCGATTCGCGAGACTCACCCACGAGCCCGATTTGTTGTCCTGACTACCTACGAGGGGGATGCCGATATCCACCGGGCGCTGGAGGCGGGGGCGCAGGGCTACGTCATCAAAGGCATGCCTTATCAAACCCTGGTGGAGGCCTTGCAGCGCGTGCATACTGGAGGCCGTTTTTTGCCACCGCCGGTTGCTCGCTCCTTGGCATCGCGGATGCCCAACTCGGAACTTAGCGCCAGAGAACAAGAAGTGCTCGCTCTGCTGGCGAGCGGAAAAAGCAATAAGGACATCGCCTCCAGCATGCACATCGCCGAGAACACCGTGAAGTGCCATGTCAGTGCGATTCTTCTGCGCTTGAACGTCAGCGACCGCACCGAGGCCGTCGTCACTGCCCTGCAAAGAGGGCTTGTACACTTGAAGTAGTCCGGACACAAGCCAAACCCTGTTGTCAAGACAAATACTTTTCCGGCATTCCAACTTTTGGCGGATTCGCGCTGTCACCGCTTCGACATAGGATTCCCCACCAGTAGCAGGTGAGTTGTGTTTTTCAGAACTCCCGCGATGGTCAGCGTGCGCCTTATTATCCGCGACGAGACAGGGTGAGAGGCTGAGCGGGAGTCATCTCTGGAGGCTCCGCGATGAGATTCGAGAGGATTCGCCACTTTGGGCGCATAGGCCTGCTGATGGCCGGAATTTTGACCACCGGCCTTGCCTTCGGACAGAACGCCAACACCGGAGAAATTCGGGGGATCGTGCAGGACTCTTCGGGCGCCGTGGTCGAAGGCGTCAAAGTTACGATCACCAACGTGGAGACGGGGGTGAGCATCGTCTCGACGACAAACTCAGCCGGCATCTATGATGCCCCTTCAGTTCCGACCGGTTCCTATACCGTCACGTTCCTCAAAGCCGGGTTCAAGGACTTCGTCCGCAAGGGAGTTATCCTGCAGATCCAGACCGTCGCGGTAGACGCCACGCTGCAAGTCGGCAACGCCACCGAGCGGATCGAAGTCACCGCAGAAACCCCGTTGGTTGAATCGGAGACCTCAGACCAGCACGTGAACCTGAATGCAGCGGCGATTCGCACGGCTCCCATCGTAGGCACTGACTGGCGGGCCGAGATGATTCAACTGATTCCCGGAGTGAATACGGGAGGAGGAGCAGGCGAAGCCAACGGCCAGGCTGTCGGAGTCAACGGCACGCAATCCTACAATGTGATGTTTCTGTCTGACGGAGGGCCTGCCACTGCTCCCAGAGACTTCAACGGCAGCAATTACTACATGCCGGTTGACGCCATAGGCGAGGTGAGTGTCAACTCCGCCAACGCGCCCCCGGAGTACGGCAGTGGTCTGACTTCCATTAACGTGCTCACGAAGAGCGGAACCAACCAGTGGCACGGCAGCTTGTTCGAATCCATTCAGAACACTGCCTTCAACTCACGAGGTTTTTTAAATCCTGCGCCGGATCCCAAGTCCGTCGAGCACTGGAATACCTTCGGTGGCAGTGTGGGCGGGCCGATCATCAAGAATAAGCTGTTTTTCTTTTTCTTATATCAACGCAACCCCTCGTCGACTCCCACCTCTGGACTTTATAGTTATCCGACAGCCGCCATGGCGGCGGGAGATTTCTACGGGGTCCCAGGCTCCACGGGCCCGGCTTTTGATTCCAATGGCAACCTGATGGGGACTTATGATCCGGTGGCATTGAAGCTGCAAGGCTATTTCCCCGCCGCCAGCGCCCGGGGATGGGCCCCGGGATGCCCGGGTCCGGTGAATGTATCGGCGAGCAACCCCCAAACCTGCATCAACTCCGCCACCGGTGCCCAACTCCTCACGAACAATTTCATTTTCAACGGGACCAGTCCAAACACGAACACTTGGTATACGGCCAAGGTCGATTACAACCTGTCGTCCAAGCAGAGGCTCTCTTTTAGTTTCAATTATTTCCCAACCACGTCGTCGTATGTGCCCGCGGATCCTCTATATCCGAACGACGCCACGGCGTTCGAGCAGGGGAAAACCGACAATCTAACCGGCCAGCTCTCCCATCTCTTTACGATAAATTCCAGGATGGTGAACGAGTTTCGTGTGGGCGCAAGCCGCGAACTCGACAAGTACAAGCCACCTTCCCTGGGTAAGAACGCCCCCACGGCCATTGGTCTTGAGCCCACTTACGGCACGAATGCTCCGGCCAATGTATTTCCGCACATCTCAATTGATACGGGAGCAACGGTGGGAGCAATGGTGCTAGGCGCGGGAGGCGGTAACGGCAACATCGACGCCACCCTGGGACAGGGAATCTACACCGTCTCCGACGTACTGACGCTCATCCGCGGCAAGCACACCATTAAAGTCGGCGGCGAGTACGACAGGTTTTACCAGAACTATACGAGCTGGGGAGATATCGACTCCGGTCATTTCGAATTCAACGGAGGTGTCACCGGAATCCCGTACGCGGACTTCCTGGCTGGTGATATCTATGGCTGGTATGTTTCCGAGGCCAACCCGACCAGCGCTCACATGTGGAGTTCGGCAGTGTTCGGCAGTGACGACTTCAAGGTCACACCGCACCTGACCCTGAACTTGGGCCTCCGCTGGCAGATGCAGTCGGGCTGGGGCGTGAAGAACAACCTGTTTGGCGTATACGACCCATTCCTGCCAAACTCCGCCTACGGCGGAGCCTACAAAGGAGCCATTCTCTTCGGCGGGCAAACCGACGCAGCGTTTGGAGGAAAGCTGTCAACCATCCAAAACGGCAGTTACAGGCAATTCGCGCCGCGAGTTGGCTTTGCCTGGTCACCGCGCGATAGGTGGGTCCTCCGGGCAAGCTACGGCATCTTCGACGCGCCCCGCGATGCCGAGAATTACACCGATGGCGCCCTCGGCCTCGGCCTGAATCCGCACCAGGTGGGTCCCAACGGCTACATCAATGGCCAATCTGCATTTCCACTGGCGGCGGGACCGCCTCCAGGAACGACGGTAGTCTTCCCAACGCTTCAAACCCTGTCGTCGGAGATTTCAAACTTCAGCGGCGTCGAATATTACCCGCGGAGTATGCCGACCGTATACGTGCAGCAGCTGCTGGTGGGTGTCCAACACGAGTTCGCACGCGGCTTCTTGCTGGACACAAGCTACGTCAACACCCGTGGAAGCAACCTGAACTTTGCTACCGATATCAATCAGTCTCCGGCAAGCATGTTAGGATGCACAGGTTATCACTGCGGGAACCCCAACCCCGTTTTCAACAATATTTCTGCTCAGATCTATGACGGGTGGTCGAACTACAACGCACTGCAATTGCGCCTTCAGAAGAGGATGTCGTATGGCTTGAGCTTCCAGCTCAATTATGCCTGGTCGAAGTCACTCGATACCGGGACTGGGAACGGTCACGGATCGGGCATCGATATCTATCAAAACTCGTATAGTCCTGCCGCCAACTACGGGTTGGCTGATTTCGACGCGACCAACACCCTGGTTGGTCAGATCGTATACGAGTTGCCATTCGGCCACCAGCGCCAGTTTGCCATTCACGGAGTGCTGGACCAGATCGCAGGCGGTTGGCGCCTTTCCAGTTTGTTCCAGTGGCACTCGGGCGTTCCGTTCACCCCGGTGATCCAGGGTTCGGTGGCAGGTCAAATTGATCCTGGGCTAAACGCTGGCACTTTGTTTCCCGAGCAGGTTGGCAATACAAGAGTGTCTGGTGCGTCAAGGAGCAGTTGGTTCAACCCTTCTGCATTTGTTGACCCGGCCAATGGAACGTTTGGTAACACCCAACGCAACAATCTGATTGGGCCTGGGTTTGCCAACGTGAACCTCGGCATTGCAAAAGAGTTTCGTATTCGCGAGGCCATGGCTCTCGAAATTCGGGCCAACGCGTACAACATTTTCAATCACATTAATTGGGCCAATCCGAATGCAAACGTGGGATACCAGTGTTCAGCACAAAATCTCCCGACGGTTGGCGCGCCGTTGGGCGCGTGCCCAGCCGGGTATGGCGCGCCAGCTTTGGCCGATAGCACCGCTGGCACGATCACGAATGTCACGGGTGGTGCGCGCATCATCGAACTGGGCGCTCACTTTAGATTCTGAGTGCTGAACGGAGGTTCCTGATCATCCCTGCGCGGTGCGGAAGATTCTCTTCTTCCGCACCTCACGGCTCGCTCCAGCCCCGGATTTCGGGTATCGTTCCTCCATGAAACAGCGCCAACCCACTAAATTTCAGGAATCTGTGTTTCACTTCGGCTCCTTTGTCGCAGTCGCGAACCGCGCTGGGTGTTTGTCCGGCAGGCGCCTGCTGTTGGTTGCCACGCTTCTTGCGAGCGCCCTTGCAGGAACGGCTGCTCAGACCGGAGCTTCCCATTCTGCGGAGATTCACGATCACCTTCAGAAAGCGGAAGAGTATCTCAAGGCGAAGGATCCAAACTCCGCGGTGAAGGAGTTCGATGCCGTCCTTTCTCTCGATCCAAGAAACTCCGAGGCTTATGCAAACCTGGGCGTCATTGCATTCTTTCAGCGCGACTATCACAATGCATCGCAGAATTTTCGCAAAGCGCTGGAGATTGACCCGTCTTTAGCCAAGACTCAGGCTCTCCTGGGAATTTGCGAGAAACGATTGGGCGATCCGTCCGCTCGTGCGCTGTTGGAAAAGTCCTTTGCGAAACTGAAAGACAAGCCTCTGCGCCTGCAGGTCGGCCTCGAGTTAGCAGCTCTCTACGATCAACTGGGAGACCCGGGCGGTACGGCGTACGTGATGCGGTCACTCGTGGATCTCGATCCCGACAACGTGGATGTTCTCTTCATGGCGCAACGGGTCTACACCGAGTTGGCCGATGACACCTTGGACAAACTGGCCGTGCTAGCTCCCGGTTCGGCCCGCATGCAACAGGTGATCGCCGAGCGTCTCGTGAACGAGGGGGACCTCAAGGGCGCAATCAACCACTACAGAAAAGCATTGCGGATCGATTCGCGCCTGTCCGGCGTGCATTTTGAATTGGGAGAAGCCATTTTGGAACTCGCTCCTAACGACTCCGGAACTCAAGCCGAAGCGCAAAAGGAACTCGAAACCGCGGTCGCCGTTGATGGGGACACGGCTAAGACAGAATGCGAATTCGGCAGTATCGCATTGTCGCAGTCCAATCTCGACAAAGCATTTGTGCACTACGAACGAGCCTATCAACTCAACCCGAACGAGGTTCAGGCTCAAATGGGTCTGGCGAAGCTGCTGATGATGCAGGAAAAACCGCAAGAAGCCGTCAAGTATCTGCGCATGGCCGTGCACCTCGACCCTCTCAACCACGCCGCCCATTACCAACTGGGCACGGCATATCGTCGCCTTCAAATGACCGACATGGCGCTGAAAGAATTGCACTTGTCTCAGGAGATCAAGCAGACGCAGGACCAGGTGGAAGAGCTCTATCGGCAGATGAACAGGAAGTCACGGATGGGTGAGGTTCCGGAGCCGGCCCAGAGCGATAACCATGATCAATAGACCATGAAGAATAAAAGGACGTGCCGATGACTCGTGGGTTGCCGGAGGCTTCACACGCCGCAGCGCTCCTACTCTGTATGGGTGTAAGCCTGCTCTTGAATGCAGGTTGCGGCGGCGGCAGTTCGAGCACGACCGCTCCGCCTCCGGTTAAATTGCCGCCGACCATCGCGAAGACTTTCGGAGCGGCCAGCGTAAATCTGAGTGGAAGCGCGACCCTGACTTTCAACCTCTCTAACCCCAACAGCAGTCTCGCGTTGAGTGGCATTGGATTCGCGGACACTCTGCCGACCGGGCTGGTGGTCTCGACTCCAAACGGCCTGACAGGCGCTTGTGGCGGCGGAACGATCACGGCCACCACTGGCGCGAGCAGCGTTATCCTGTCCGGCGCAGCGCTCAGCGCAGGCGCAGCGTGCTCGTTTGCAGTGAACGTCACTGGCACAAGCCTCGGAGCGCAGAACAATATCACGACGGCGGTAACTTCTACGGAAGCAGGAAACGGCCCCACGGCGTCGGCGCAGATCGTTGTTGTTCCACCGAGTCAACAGCCGCCCGAGCCGACCGACATCAGTCCGATTGACGGTGAAGTGTATTACGTTGTGAATCAACTGAGCGGATTGCAGGCTGACCTCGACAACAATTCGACGACAGCCGGCGATCCCATCGTGCAACAAGCGCGAACTTTCACAAACACTAGCCAGAGATGGGCTTTCACGAGCCTTCCTGGCGGGTTCTGGCAGATCAGCAATACCCGCAACGGCTTTTGTTTTGACGGCGCAACCGTTTCCGGGTTGGTCGAGGTCGTGCAGAATCCATGCACAGCCAGCACCAGCCAGGAGTGGACGCTCACTCCGACTAGCAACGGTTACTACACGATCTCCAACGGCAGTACAGGCTTGTTGATAGACGTATTTCAAGGGTCAGTTACCGGAGGCGCGGTACTGGACCAGACAGCATCTTCCGGCAGTCCCACGCAGAGCCAGCAATGGCTGCTGCGTCCCTGCTTCTTCCGCGGTATTGACAATGCACTGTTGGAGAAGCAAGAGGCGGCACGCGCTTCTTTGGGATTGTCGTGGTGGATGGATACAGGCCAGCCGCAGGATGTTCTAGCGATGCTGAAGAAGCATGGCATCAACATAGTTCGCTTAAGACCAAGTTCTGCGCCTCCGTATTCGAGCCCATCACAGGCGGGTTGCAGCGGAAACGCCTGCTACGCTGAGACCGATGCTCAAGACCTTGATCTCGCCAAGCGCTCGAAGAACCTCGGCCTGAGCGTGGAACTGACCTTGCTCTTCGACGGAGCGAGTTCGACGAGCGTACCGCCGGCATGGGCGAACCACAATCTCAGTCAACTGCAAACGGACGTTTATAACTATGTGAAATCAGAAGTCATGGCCTACCGCCAGGCCGGAGTTTTGCCTGACATGGTCTCGATCGGCAATGAAGTTGATACCGGATTCCTGGGTTCGATCGGCAGCCCCACGGGAGCAAACTTCGGCGGTTTTGCCGCCCTGCAAACGCAAGCCATGCAGGCAGTGAATGATGCTGCGGCAGATGCGTCGATCGGACCAGCCATTCCTGCGCCCCTGACCTGTATCCACATTACCCCGGCCTGGGATCTCACGCAGTTTTTCACGCTTGCCAACCAGAACAGCATCCCCTATGACGCAATCTGCCAAAGCTACTATCCTGTCTTCCATGGCCCTTTGACTGACGCTCAGGCTGCAGCCAGCAATCCTGGGAACAAGCCTGTGGAGCAAGACGTACTGGTGGCCGCCGCCAACAATCTCGGGAAGCCGATCTTCATCATCGAAACCGGAGAACACTACGAGAACGGTTTTCAGTCGAACGATCCTTGGTATTCACCCCCGAGCGTGACACAACAGAATCAGTTTCTGCTGGATCTGGTAGGGGTGCAGCAAGGTTTGCCCAACAATCTGGGAATGGGCGTCGAGTACTGGAATCCCGCGGGGGTAAATATACCGAGCCTGAGCAGCGGATTTATCAATGGGGACAATCTCCCCGATGCGATCTACACGTGGAATGGTCTGACGCTGTTTGACAACGCCGACACGTCTGGGACTACCGACGTAAACGCGCCGAATTATTCAGCGTTGCTTCCGGGTATCGACGCACTGGGCGGCCATCCAGTGCCGGCCCGCAATCCCCAGCCCGGAAATTGTGGTCATGACCACGTTCCATAACGTACGGACATGCCACAGCCGAGGATGAAGCCCCCTCTTTATTTCCCCGGATCGTAATGGTCATGTCCAAATCCGGTCAAGTGGGTATTGCTTCCGACCATTTCCCGAACAAGGCTAGAGGTATCGATCGGTGTACCACTAATCTCCATCGGGGTGTCTCTTATGTCGCGCATTCGCCATTGTGTGGAATGTCCGAAGTGCCTCACACGGTATCTCATTGCCTGTGGAAATAGGAAATCCTCACCGATCTCTTCTCGCAACACTCGGCGACCGGGATATGTCTCTGCCATCGCACCTTCGCGAAACGGATTCTGATGCTTTCATCAATCAATTTCTGGATGTGTTTTGCCGGGCTTATCTATCTTGTCGCCGGAGTGTCTGTACTTCGAAAAGAGATCAGCGCGGCTCGAGGATGGGACAAGCTCATCACCTTAGGCTGTATCTTCATCGCGGTTCCACTCGCTGTATTCGCGCCCGAGCATTTCGGCGGCCCGATGAGAGTCCAAGATATAGTCCCGTCCTGGATGCCGGCGCACCTCTTCTGGGCGTATTTTGTCGGATGTTCGCTGTTCGCAGCAGCTACCAGTCTTACCCTGAGGAAGTTCGTACGCTTGTCATCCACCCTGCTCGGATTGATGTTCTTTCTATTTGTCTGCATGATGCATATACCGAATGCGCTCGCGGATCCCAAAAATCGATTCGCGTGGGCCTACGCGCTAAGAGATCTCTCTCTCGCCGGAGGCGCATGGGCTCTCGCCGGACTGTATAGTCGCGCCTCGTCGCCGCAACAATCGAAATGGATGATTTCATTTGGGCGCATCGTCATTGCGATGGCTGCGATCTTTTTTGCCGTGGAATTCTTTCTTCATCCGGAGTTTGCGCCCGGCTTTCCTTTGGAAAAAGTGACGCCATCATGGGTTCCATTTCCCAACGTATGGGGATACTTCACAGGAGTGATCCTGCTGGCAGCTGGAATCGGCTTGGCCCTGAACAAAAAATCTCGGGTAGCTGCAACCTCGATTGGCGCACTAATGACCGTCCTCACTCTGTTCCTATATCTGCCTATTTGGATCCTCGCCCACGGCGGAACGACGCCGGAGATCATGGAGGCGATAAATTACGTCTTTGACACATTGCTCTACGCCGGAACAGCCCTCGTGCTGGCATCGACATTGCCGCGCGCTCCGGATCGCGTGGAGAAAACGTAAGCGTCCGCGTCTCCAAGGCCTGAATCCGACAGTACGACGCTCAAGAGGCATCCTTAGGGACCTGCGCTAAAAACGGCCTGGTATTCCCGCACGGTCTGGACTTCTCTTACATTGGCGATCTCGCCGCTGGGGGATGGGGCGGGACGTGAACCGGCGGGAAGGTAGATGGGCGCCTGGTTGTGGAGGGGCAGAATCTTTAGTTCGAGACGATCCCACAGTGGGCACGGAATGCGGTCCAGCGCGAGCATCCAGGGAGTGCCATTGTAGAAATTGTCGGTGAACAACTTTCCGTCGACATAGAGACGTGCAATATCCCCTTCGTAAGTGATCCGCAGAAATACTCGAGCAGCGCTGGGTTCGACGCAGGGCACCTTGATCGCCCAGGTCGGCGCAGTGTCAAACGCTGAATCATCCGGAACTATCGCCACTTCGTTTCCCATCTTGAGTGGCGGGTCGTCCGCGGCGCCGCGGATCTTGTGGATCCGCGCCACGGCATTGGCGGGCTTGGTACGAGCCGCGTAGATTTGGAAGATGCCATCCTGGCCATTCCGAACAAACCCTGAAGCGGCACGATCGGGCGCGGGGAAGATGCCCACTCTCAACTGCGCCACCTCCATGGCTGACAGGTGAACCTGATCGTTCTCGAAATAGAGCTGCGCCGGCGACAAGATCAAGCGTTCACGTCCGGCAACCTTGGCTTTCCACGTGTTCAGGGCTTGTTTCTGCGACAAGACAATGATGCGGACCATTGCTCCGTTGCTTTGACGGACGCGAATCGCAACTTGTGCTCCTGGCTCAATCCGGTTCACGTACACGATGCCTTGCTCGCGAGTCAGTTGTCCATGCACATTTTCGATTGACGTGCCATCTTTTTCCTCGAAGGCGAACTCCGGCGGAATTCCTGGCCAGGCAAAAAAAACGAGCATGTTCGGATCGTCGAGCTTGCAAAGAAGTTGCGCGGTCGCATACCGAAGGCGCACTCCCCCGGCCTCCAAATTCACGGGCCAGATCGTGTAGGCATCACTGGGAACGTTCACAGGGAGGCGGGGAATGTCCATCATTCCTGAGGGCAACTCGAGCCTGACCTGGAACGCCTTCTGTTCGGGAAGGTGATAAGTGCGCTCATGGTTGTTGAGGAAAATAAATCCATGATCGCCTCGAATCCGTGCCGCAACGCGCGGTGTGTTGTTGTCCTGCTTGCTCGTGGGCATTCGCTCGGGAAAGTAGGAATTCATTGGCGCAAGACTGCTGCCGAAGTCGCCTAGAAACATGTTGAGGATCTTCAGCGTGGAGAAAGAGGGATTCATCTGTCCAAATTCGCCGATCGGCGCCTGGAAATCATAGGATTTTACGGGCAGGTCATTCGGATAGGCGGTGGCCTGCGATTCCTGCAACGTAGTCTGCTTGCCGTCCGGATTCGTTCCGCCGTGAAACATGTAGTAGCCATACAGCACAACGCCCGATCCGAGTTTCACCACCTCCATCGCGGCCGTGTCGCTCGGGCTCAGCAGGGGCCGCCGGTGATAGGAGAGTTCCATGCCCCCACCCATCTCGGCGGTGAGGAACGGGTAGGCAAGGTCAAGGGCATCGATTTCCGGATGCCTGGAGTGCAAATCATCGCCCACGTTTTCCTCGCAACGGATTCTGGTGAAGAAGTAATTTGGATTGGGGGGTAGATCGTCTAGTGTGCGCCACCAGAATCCGTCGGCATAGCCGCCGAACACCGGCAGTACATCGCGCGAAGGGATGACTGCATTGTCCCATCCCGTGACGGTGTAAAAGGGAGCGTCCAATCCGGCCGTACGCGCCAGATCTCGCAGCTTGAGGATGTGATCCGCTCCTTTGCCGGGCCCGCGTGCGCTGTACTCGTTCTCAAGCTGAACCCCGATGATGCGCCCACCGTCTTTCCAGAACAAACCAGTCAACTCCTTTCCGATTTCGTCATAGAAGCGGGCGACCGCCGCGAGATAGACGAGACTATTCTCGCGAGTGGAGGTCTTTTTCAGCAGCCAGTCGGGCAGTCCGCCGTTGCGCACCTCACCGTGGTTCCAAGGTCCGATGCGAATCCAAACGTACATGCCATTCTTAGCGCAGATCTCGACAAAACGGCGCACATTCCGCTGTCCCGTCCAATCGAATTGACCTTCCACTTCCTCATGATGAATCCAGAAAATGTATGTCGAGATGACTTGGATGCCGCCAGCTTTCATTTTCAGAATCTCCCGCTCCCACTCTGCGGCGGGATAGCGGGAAAAATGAAACTCACCCATCACCGGAAACCATGGTGTGCCATCAAGAGTCAGGTAGTCGCGGTTGGCGGAGAGTACGTGGCCATCGGGTGAATGGCCACCGGCAAGGAAGGGGAGAGGTGCTGGTTGCGGGGGGGCGCCCCTCGCATCTATGATGACCGGCCCAGGCCGGATCTCTGCAAAGGATCTCGCTGGCGTGCTTAGGAAGGCGAGCAATCCAAGCAGAATTGCCAGACCGGCCTGTTTATTGGCGAAAAAAACTCGCATAACGGCCTTGAGACTACCAGTCTGGAGTTAGGTCGTAATCCAACGAAGGTTGGATTGTTTCCTTGCGGTTGAGCTCGATCGACCTGCTCGCTTTTATACTTCCGCATCTGCTCTGGACTACAGTCCTTTTGATTTCAAGGGCGAGTGGAAGCAGCTTCTTGCGCAGGCTTCACTCGGATTCGGCATCTGATCATGAGAATGTTCAGCAGTGTTACGACCTCAACGATACGAAGCAGATCCTCGCGGACAGCAGCATTCAACATATCGAACTGCAGTTCCTCACGGACTCGTTGCTGGACCGGGCGAGAAGCTGTCAGATAGGACCGGCGCTACGGTTGGGTCCATACTGCGGTACTCAGAAAACGATTTGAGGCCAGAAGTCGACTTCGAGGAGATCACCATCCATTTCCTCGAAGCCCGTTTGAACGAAGCC
>PMUM01000402.1 GCA_003166855.1 Acidobacteriaceae bacterium
GTTCAAAGTAACGGCGATTGGGCACACCCGTCAGAGCGTCGCGAAAGGCCAATTGCTCCAGCTCGTTCACTCTCTTTTCGATTTTCTGCTTGGCCGTCGAATCGCTGAAAACTTCCACCGCCCCGACAATCTTGCCTTCCCTGTTTCGCATCGGCAACACGCGCACGCTAACCGGAACCCGGTGCCCCTCCTTGTGTCGCAGCAAAATCTCCGCCTCTCGCGGCTGACCGTCTAGCATGACGTCGCTGAGCGTACAACCTTTATTGCACATCGGCTTCCCGCATCCATCGACGTGCCCCAGCAAGTCGTCGAAACAGCGCTTTCCAACGATCACACCGGCAGCGTATCCGCTCAGCCTCTCCGCTCCTTCATTCCAATAAGTGATCTTGCGGTCCCGGTTCACGAAGTAGACTCCATCATGCATGTTGTCCAGAAGTTTCTCGTAGAACGATGACGAGAATCGAATTCCCCACAGGCTCTCGCACGAATTCAGCGTTCCGACTCCGTAGACATGCCCTTCGGCTTGCGTCCCCATCGGCGCACCCACCTGCGCGATCGCGGTTTCGTTGGTGCCGATCCGTCGCAAATGAATCGCTTGCTCAGTCTGCAGCGTCCGCGCCAGCGCAACCGAGCAACCGTACCGGCTCACTGTCATGGTCTTGGTTCTCTCCGAAAAGCGTTTTCCGGTAAGGTCCATTCCTGCAACCTCAATCGGAAATGCGATCGACACGCGATCACTTCTTCGCCGTGCCGACGGGGTTAGTAGTTGGGGTTCCATATCGTCATTATCTCGGCAAGAGCCGAAAACACTTCAGCGGGTCCACTTCTCTTTTGCATGTTCCTTTATTTGCGGTCCCAGCTTGAAACGGGGTTCAAAACGGAACGCAAAAATAAGGGCTTCCTTTTCGGAAGCCCCTGAGCGCCAATATGAGTTGGTTATGAAGCGGCGCCGAATTTCGCAGGTCGCCGTCCGCGCCCTCTATCCCCTCGCCGCGTGATCCTTCGCCTTAGCGATGTATTGCTCAACCTGCTGCTTCTGCGGATAATCGGGATTCACCTTCAGTAATTGCTGCCAGGCCTCGATCGCGCCCTTTGGATCCTGCTTGCCCTGCCACCGTACCCAGCCCAGATTGAACAGCGTCTGCGCATGTCCCGGCCGATACTTCAACGAAGTCTCCATCGCCGCGACCGCCTTGTCGGCATCCCCCGTGTACCAATAAGCCGTGCCCATGTCGGTCCGAACGTCCGGATTCTCCGGATGGATGGCCAGCGCGCGCTCGTAGTACTGAATCGCGTTGGGAAACTGCTGCCCGTCATAAAAGACATTTCCCAACTGGATCAGCGAGTCATAGTCCTTGGGATTCTTGTTGACTGCCTCGAGCAGAGGAGCCGCCGCCTGCGCCACCGCCGCTTGCATTTCTGCCGACGGCTGCTGCCGCGGGTCGCTTCCCTGCTGCGGGGCTGTTCCCTGCTGTGAAGTTGCGGCTGCGGCGGCTTGCGCAGTGTTTGGCGCGGACCCACGAAACAGATAGCCGAGCCCCACGCCCAGCAACAGACAAAATACTGCCAGCACATAGGCCTGCGTACCCGTCCACATCGAATCAGTAGTTGATTGCGACGGCTTGTCCTTTATTTCGTTCATCCTTTGTTCTCTCCGATCTGGTGCCGGCAAGCGCCTGTTGCGGCGAGTCCAGGTGGAACAGGCGCGTGACCGCAGCGGTCATTTGTTCCTGTTCCGCCTTCTCTGGCAATTCCTTCAGTTCGCGAGCCAGGGAGCTGGCAATCTTCTGTATGACCTGCGCTGTGATTGCGTGAAGTGACTGATCCTGCTCCCGGGTAAACGGCCCGCGCTCTTCGATAAAGGACTCCAGCTCTTGCCGGCAAATTTGGTCGAGGCGGCGGCGCAGCGCGACGATAGTCGGCACCACGCTTTCAGCCTCCAGTTTGCCGCGGAAAGCTTGCGCCTCCGCGACTACAATCTTCTCCGCCTCAGTGGCTGCCGAGACATGCTCCTCGGCATTGTTCCGGACCACGCGCTCCAGACCCTCGAGGTCATAGAGCAGGATTCCGTCGACGCGGCGGACCTCTGGTTCCACATCGCGCGGCATGCCAATGTCCAGAATGACCAGCGCCACACGGTTGCGCTCGATGGCGATTCGCTCGGCTTCCTCGCGGGTCAGCACCACGTGCGGGCATCCAGTTGCGCTGATGACGATATCGGCGCGCAGCATGCACTTCCAGCGGTCGGCCAGGGTGGCAGCCGTGCCTCCCAACTTCTCTGCCAACTCTTTCGCGCGCGTCGGTGACTGGTCGATGACAACCACCGATCCAGCCCCGTTTTCGGCCATCTGCCGGGCCGATAGTTCGCTCATCTTGCCCGTGCCTAGCAGCAATACTCTTCGGCCTTCCAGCGATCCAAAGATCTGCCGGGCAAGATCGAGCGCTGCCGTGGGAATGGATACCGCGAGTTTTTCGATCGCCGTTTCGTGCCGAACTTGATGGGACACACTCAGCGCCTTCTCCAGCACTGCATTCAGGAATCGTCCGGCGGCGCCCACGGTTCGTGCCTGCTCCCACGCAGCATTCACCTGCGACACAATCTGCGGCTCGCCCAACACCAGCGAGTCGAGTCCGGAGGTCACACGGAAAATTTGGCTCAGGGCGGCTTCGTCCAGGAGGCGGTAGAAGTGTTCCCACTCGCTCAACTTCAAGCCGTGCTCGACCGCCAGAAAGTGGAGAAGTGAATTCGCGGCCAGCGTGGGCTCATTGGCCCATACCAGGAACTCGGTGCGGCAGCAAGTGGACAGAACGACGACTTCTTCAATGCCTTCCGCGTTCTGCAGGAGCCGCAGGACTTCGTAGCGCCGGTTTTCGCTGATCCAAAAGCGTTCTCTCATGGCCAGCGGCGCGGTGCGGTGGTTCAATCCGATCACCATGAGCGTAGGTTCCACGACGAATACCTCGGGCGCAGGTTGGTTGCACCTAGGCTAGCGCAAGCCGCGTGCCAAACGCCCAGCCGCATTTGTCACGTCAAACATTGCATTTTCAGCAGCTTGCGCCGGGTGCCCGAGATGAAACATTGATCACCTGCTCAACAGTGCGGCATATGGCGCGGACCGCGAGTCTTTTCACACGATCTGTCTGTGCCACCTCGACTTAGGCTCGCACCACAATCACGCCGGTCCGTGACCACAATCACTGACCCGATCCCCCGTCTCCGTGGAAACTGCATGACGATTAGTAAGTCTTTATCGAGTCTCGAAACTCGACCGCGAGATTCTCCTGCTTCAGCGCGGACGCAGCCCCGAGACAACTAAGGTTCTGAAAGGAAAAGCAATCATGAAGATGTCGAAGCTCGTAATCCTGATCGTGATGATCGCGCTGGCGTTATTCCTCGTTCTGCCTAACCTCTCCTGGGCCGCCGATGACGGCGCGGCCATTTACAAAACCAAGTGCGCCATGTGCCATGGTGCCGACCTCGCAGGAAAACCGGCTGCCAAGATTCCGAGCCTGGTTTCCGACGATGCCAAGAAAGCCTCCGACGCAGATCTGACGGACATGATCTCCAACGGCGGCAAAGACAAGAAAGCTTCGCATGCGTTCGCCGCCAAGGGCGTAACTCCGGATCAGGTCAAGATGGTCGTGTCCTACATCCGCGAAACGCAAAAGAAGTAGTAGAAGAAGTAGTTGATGTTCAGACCGTAACATTGCTGTTCCGACAATGCGAACCCGCGCTGCCCAACTGGCACCGCGACACACACGACGAGGGTGAGTGATCCGCTCACTGGCGACTCTGGCCAAGCCGTCTCGCCACGTGTCCCCTCTCCGGTTCGCCATCACACGGAACAGCCAGCCCGGGTCTAAGTGCTCACCCTTAGACCCGGGCATTTATTTGCTTGCATCCATCGCTATTTCTCAACGGGCGTAAGCTAGTGCGTCTTCGAAAGGCGAACACTCGGTCGCTGGCCGGCGCTATTGGTGATGTTCTTGCAGTCCACTCCATGAATTCTGGCGGCGTCACCATAGGCAACCGACAAGGCATCGCAAACCAGGGAACCTCCGCCATTGCCGCTGAAGGTAAGTGGGTCGTAGAAACCTCCTCCACTCAAGTTGGTCTCGATAACCCCCTCTTCCGTGTTGTTAGAGACCACCATGTCGAACATGGTGAGGTCACTCTTAACGAGCAACCGAATGCCCGGGCCGACATTACTGTCGACGAGCGTTCCACTTCCGATCGTGAGCGACGCACCCGCCATCGAGATGCCGCCGCGAGAACCAGGATCTGCGTCGGCACTGCCGTTCCTGCTGATAACGTGCGGTCCATAGATCTGCGCCGCGGAAGATCCGCTTAGCACCAATCCTACGGTCGAGTGCCCGTCGATGGTGGTAACCGCATTGTGTCCCTCGGCGTCGACTGTTGAGACCAAAGTGACGGATGAGGCGCCGCCCACCGAAATGCCGGTGCTCCCGTTGTTGTGGATACGGAATGCGCTCCACAGCGTCGCCGAAGCCGCGTCGCTCATACTCAATCCTACGTTGTTGTTCTCAATTACCCCGGGCGTGTTCGCGTCTCCACCGTAAAGCTGAAGACGGCCACCGTCCATGCTGATCCCTGCGCCGGCGTTTCCATCGACCGTCAGCACGCCGAAATTTAATTGCACCTGCGAACCGTCGATCTCCAGGCCGCCACTACCATTGCCGCCGCCACCAAATCCATTCCCCGTGATGCGGATGCGTTGCGTAGGGTAAGTACCCAAGAGCAGCTGAGACTCGTTCGCGATGACGACGCCCGCAGCCGAATTGTTCTTGATCGTCGAATCCTGGATGACAAGTTGGGACTCCATGTCCATGTCGAGTCCGTCAGCCAAGCTGTTCTGTACAGTGCAACTCTGCATGAGAATAGCGCTGGAGGAGTCGCTGACGTACATGGCCGGAGAACCTCCTTGAATAACCAG
This sequence comes from Acidobacteriaceae bacterium, assembly GCA_003166855.1. Lineage (GTDB taxonomy): Bacteria > Acidobacteriota > Terriglobia > Terriglobales > Acidobacteriaceae > Sulfotelmatobacter. The sequence continues at coordinate 4,956 of PMUM01000402.1, forward strand.
GTTGCTGAGGACAATATTGTGCGATCCCGCTATGTACAACGTGCTCACGGGCGGGGCAGCTGCGTTTTCGATGGTGGCAACATGTCCGGCCGCGGCCTGAATAGTGAGTCGGTCTCGCTGCACGAGAGCAACGTTCTCTTGACAGGTTCCGCTCACTGTTATTGTGTTAGGTCCGACAAGATCCAGAGTGTTCAGGGCAGCGGTGATGGTGTGAAAGGCTTGAAGATTGGAACCTGAGCAGTCGACGTTAACAGTGGTCTGAGCGTGCACGATACGTGCGAGTGTGAACACCAACACGACCAGCACACGAATACTTAAGCGCTTTTTCATGAACGACCTCCTTTTTTTGAGTCCGAAATTGGTCAAACCAGCCACAGTGCCGAAGCGAGCTACAGTTGAGGCCCCGATTCCGTGCATGCGAGAAGAGCGAATACCCAGAAACTTGTCACCACTTGGCCCGATTTTCTGGCATCTTCAGAGTTGACTGAATCGCGAAGCGCCTCCGCGTCATGGTGTTTCTCAAGAACAACAACCGGCGCTGCAGGATCTCGCCCATTCCACTGAGAGACAAGATGGAAGAGGGAGGACCGTCCGACAGCGCCGTTGGGAGTCCGCCTAGTTGCTGTTTACAATCACACCTGCGACCAACCCGGCATGATCTGACGGCCAGAGTCCATCGGCCAGGCGGCTGCGCGCATCGGCCCCGACCAAAACGGCCCCCCACGGACTTACACTGCCGTGTGTTAACACCAGGTCGATTCGCTGATAAAGTTGCGAGACAGGATTGTTGTCTGCTTCATCCTGACAGCAAGTTACTCCTGCGCGCTGTGGAAAGATCTTGGACCAAACGTCGTTGTAGCCAGCCGACATGAAATCCAGATAGGTCGGGTCTTGGGGCAACGGGAAGGCCTGCGCGTTGGAATCCATCGCGATAATTACCGGTAAGGGGCTGTTTGCCGGACCCGCACGCAATTCATCGCCCTGCAATTCCCGGACATTCGCGTCGAAGGACTCGAGATGGGTATCGATGTAGTGGAAAGAGTGACCGAAAAACTGTCCATCGACCGAAGCCCACGCCCTCGGATACGGAAATGGCCCAAGCGGAGTTTGCAGAACAAGCTCATTCTCGAACTGTCCGGATTCCGGGTTACTCCACTGGAAGATCCAGGAAGGAAGATCCGTGCGAGCCAGGATAACGTTGTAGTCGGTTACGGCAACGCAAGAATAACTTGCGGGCGGAATCAGTCCCGGGGTAGGCGGAAACGCATTTTGCGTGACTTGCACGGCAACTTCGTAGTGCCCTCCCTGCGCGGCTAACGCACCGAGAAGCTCTTGCAACATGTCATATTGCAGGGTCGTGGTTCCGCAGGTGCCGGCAATCGGGTCAAAGGATCCTGTGGACCACTGGTCTACTTCCTGCAGGCTTACCAGTTCGGGTTGCGCCTCCAGGATTTCTCGAGCCACCGCCTGCATCCGTTCCGGAGGATTGGTGCCTTGGACTTGGGTAAGCACCTGACCCACGCCGAGCATAAATTGCGACAGAGTTTGGGCGCCTACCACCTGCAGGAAATCGGTTCCTTCGTTCGCGTTGTAAGTCATCACGGTGCCGATACCGGGGAAAGATTGGGCCATGGCGGGAAGGGTCATACCTGCCCAAGCTGCCGCGACTGAAGTCATCAAAAGCGATGCTCGTAGAATGTTGCGTTTCATGAAGATTCTCCTGACTAGAGTTGTTGAAACCAAAAGAGGAAGGTCGTTGCGGATCCACCTACGAAACACCGTTACTGGCTGAACCCGCGAATCCGGTCCAGTTCCGGAGGCTCGAATAGAATCCCTTTCATGCTGGGAGGCAAGCGGCGAAGCGCGTCAATCAACGACAAGAGCCGACATAAGACTGTGATGAACTACGGGGCCACGCAGCCCAGATAATAAGGAGGCATGGCAAAACCTGGTCGCCGAGTTCCGAACCGGAAGTGGAGGTCCTGCGGGGTCCAACCGAATTGAAACAAAGGCTGCAGTTTCGGCTAGAGAATGGTCATTCTGAATTCCGAAGAGTATCGCGCGGCGCCGGGCTTAGAGAGAGCAAGCACGACCGGACGGGGGATCCGTCGGAAACCTAGAAACTATCCCCGCGCCATGCAAGGTATACACGACGGTCTTGCGTTAGGTGACGAAAAATCTATTAGCTCATCGGCTCCAGGCTGCCTTTTTAACCTCACGTTTTCCACAGAGGAACGCTCGGACCATGTTCACTTAACCTTGACTGAGAAATTTCCATCCGCGATACTGGCACAGACCATCGAGATCCGATCTCAGACTATAACTCCTTGCGGCTCAAGATTTTGCCCCCTAAGTGATTGCAGCCCATAGATTAAATCTCGAATTCCCCCCAAGTTGCTGATTCCAATAGACCGGGGGGAAGGGGGGTCGGGAGTTACCAAAGGGTAAACTCTCCCAAAATGGTCTGCCGCGCGCCAACCAGGGCCGCATGCCCACTCATCCATGATTCCCTGCCCCTGCCTTTTTTGCGAGATCAGTCACCGCTCCCTGTGATTCTAATCACAGCCTTTTCCCGCCACGAAAAGTACTCTGAACATGCTTGTGGGAGCGTTTTCAGAGTCTTACGCCGAAAGGGGAGCGTCATGGGGATGACTGGTAATCCGCCACATATGGGCCGCATGGCTCAGGACTTTTCCAAGAATCCAATGCTGGTCTACTGGGAGATGACTCAGGCATGCGGACTGGCTTGCAAACACTGCCGCGCGGAAGCGATGCCCAAGGCGCACCCTCTGGAACTGAATACTGACGAGAGCAAGCGGTTCCTGAACCAGCTCGTGGGATTTGGCGACCCGCTGCCGCATCTGATCCTGACCGGCGGCGATCCTCTCAGCCGCAAAGATATTTACCCGCTGATCGACTACGCCAACGGCTTGGGGCTGGAAGTCTCCATCACTCCGAGCGCGACTCCGGAGTTGACCAACGAGGCCATCACCAAGTTGAAGGCGCACGGAATTCAGAGCATGGGACTCAGCCTCGACGGCTCCACAGTCGAGCGACACGACAACATCCGCGCCGTCGCGGGAACGTTTGAGCGCACCATGGAAGCGGCCCGCCAGTGTGGACGCCTGGGCATTCCCATCCAGGTCAACACGTTGGTTGCAAAGGAAACCGCCGACGATCTGCCCGCGATCTACGAGTTACTGCGCACCAGTTTTCCGGTGATGCGTTGGAGCCTGTTTTTTCTGATCTCGGTGGGACGCGGTAAGGCTCTGAACGAAGTCTCCGCGGAAGAGGGCGAAGCGATTATGAAGTGGGTGTTTGATCTCTCTCACCACTCACCGTTCATGATCAAAACCACGGAAGCACCGTCCTATCGGCGCATTGCGATCGACAAGATGCGTTCGTCCGGCATGGCGACACCCGACATGAAGGCCACCTCGGTATATAAAGGCTTCCAGATTCGTGACGGTCACGGCATCGTCTTCGTCTCGAACCTGGGAGACATTTATCCCTCGGGATTCCTGCCGCTTCGCTGCGGCAATGTCCGCACGGGATCGCTGGTCGAGGTCTACCGCAACTCCGAAATTTTCCGCGCACTGCACTCCCCCGACCAGTTCCACGGAAAGTGCGGCAACTGCGAATACAGCCACATCTGCGGAGGGTCCCGCGCCCGAGCCTATGCTCACACGGGTGACGCTCTGGGCACGGATCCGTTCTGCACCTATGAACCCGCAACCAAAGAGCCGGCGATGGCCTAGAGCGGCTGCGGTGGAGGAATGGCGATCCGCTGCCAGGTGAACGAATCCAACGACGAAGGCGCGTCTGAGCTACGAGCTCGTCTCGCCGCCGACGACTCGGGGATCAGACTCGCGGCGCTGCGCACGAAACTGATCCGGCGCGCCCTTCCCGATCATTCCCAGATGCAGCGCCGGAGCTTTCAATTTGCCTTCCTACTGCTGAACGTGTGGCTCGGCGGCACATTCTATTTTTGGGTGCGCCACATTGAAGCCGGCACGCACGACCCTAGCATGGTGCGGCCCGCCGGAGTCGAAGGCTGGCTTCCAATCGCCGGGCTGATGAATTTGAAATACTGGCTGACGACCGGGCGCGTCCCAGCGAGTCACCCCGCCGCACTGTTCCTACTCGTCACCTTCCTGGCAATCGCGTTTTTGTTGCGCAAGGCATTTTGCAGTTGGCTGTGTCCTGTCGGGACTCTTTCCGAATATCTGTGGCGCGCGGGACGCCAGATCTTCGGTCGTAACTTTCAGATGCCGCGCTGGCTCCATATTCCTCTGCGCAGTTTGAAGTACCTGCTGCTGGCATTTTTTGCGTGGGCCGTCGCAAACATGTCGGCGGGCGCGATCGAGCAGTTCATGCACAGTTCTTACGGCGCGATCGCCGACGTCCGCATGCTGAACTTCTTTCGCGATCTGGGCGAGACTGCGGCGGTCGCGCTGTTCTTCCTGGTTGTAGCATCGGTACTCGTCCAGAACTTCTGGTGCCGCTACTTGTGTCCTTACGGAGCGCTACTCGGATTGACTGCCCTCCTGAGCCCGCTGCGCATTCGCCGCTCCGCGCCCGCTTGCATCGATTGCGCGAAGTGCGCCAAGGCCTGCCCCTCCGCCCTCCCGGTCGACAAACTGGTCACGATCAAATCGGCGGAGTGCACGGGATGTCTGGAGTGCGTTGCGGTGTGCCCCTCAGAAAGCGCACTGCATCTGGCCCTGCCTCGCTGGACACGATCGCCCAACGATGGACGGCTCCCTGCATGGGCGATGGCCGCAGGAATCGCAGTCTTGTTCTTTGGAATTGTCGGATACGCCAAGACGGCCGGCTATTGGAATGGCGACGTGCCGGACTACATCTATCGCCAACTCGTACCGCAGGCGAACGACGTGAGTCATCCAGCGGAATGAGCGTTGGGACAGTTAGGTTGAACGTAGTGCGAGTATTCGTGACAAATCACGAATACAGTTTGATGGGCGCCACCACCCGCGTGATGGTTCCGCCGGGACTGGGCTGGTCTGGCTTGAGACCAGATCGCATGGAAGCGAAAAGGCCAATCAACTGGCTCAGCATCACGTCCAGCACCGGACGATAGTAATCGGGAAAGTCGGTCGCGCAATTCAGCGACAGAGAATAATCCGCCAGCGATGACACGTCGGTGTCGCCATGCGCCGTGACCACCGCCCGCACCCTTCCCAGACGCTTGCGATCAATTTCCCGCAGCAGATCGAGTTCGTATCCGCGGCGCCGCGGATCGCTCGACAGGAAGGCCACAAACAGCGTCTGGCTGTCTACGCTCGACAATGGTCCGTGACGCAATCCGAGGGGAGTCTCGGCCAGGGTCGTGACTTTGCCGGCGCTGAGTTCCACTACCTTCAGTGCGGATTCGTCAGCAACTGCTCGCAGAACTCCCGCGCCCACGAAACAGGTGCGCGCGCACCCCAGCAAGGTAACGGTCTCGGCAACTTCGGCGGCCGCCGGAAGGAACGACCGGCCGGTCTCGCTCATTTGCCCTACCACTTCACCGAATTGTGAGAAATCTTCCAGATGCGCCACGCACTGCCCAGCCAGAACCATGTTCGTGAAGGAACTGGTCATGGCGAGGCCGCGGTCGTTCACAGCGTCGTCGAGCACCAAGGCTACGGCGCGGTCCGGATGCCGCAAACACAGTTGCGCCATCGGCCCCTGCTGGTTGCAGGTAATCACCAAATGCCGGATCTCGCGATGCCGGCCAAGCGCCTGCTCCAGAAGCGCCACACCCTCTGGACTCTCCCCGGAGCGGGAAAACGAAATCCACAGATACTCTCTTCCCGGTCGGTGATATTCTTCGAATTCCGTCAGCAGCGTCGTACTCGGAATGGGCCAAACGTCACAGCCCCAACGCCGGCGAAGTAACGGAGCCAACGCACGACCGGTGTAGTCCGACGTGCCGGCACCCACAAGATAGACGGTTGGCGACGAGGTGCTACCCCGGCCGATTCCGGCGCGCCGTAGCACGTCGTTCAGTTCGGCGAGGTGGTCGAGGCAGCGCTGGTACGTGGTGCGCCATGTGTCCGGCTGCTGCCAGATTTCGCGGGGCGTGTGCAGCAGCCCTCGCTCGTTCTTATCCTGCTCCGGCAAATCCAGCAGTGTGCGCAACGGGTCGCTCAACGTAGGATCTCCTCGGTCCAAGTCTATTACAATCCGGCTCCGTTGAAAAGCATTCGAAAGAAAAGGAAATACGGTTCGGAAGCAATCGTCAGAAAGAATTTTCCGAACCCGCATCACCTATTTCGGCAACTAATCAGCCTTGGCAGTGTTTCATTTCTCAAGGAGAGACTCATGATTCGTGGATTGCACCCAATGCGTGCGCTGCTGCTGGCGGCGGCGCTGGCTTCGTCACTTGCAGGAATCGGATGCGCGGAGCACCATGCCTACCGCGTTTACGATCCTTATTACACCGACTACCACACGTGGAACAATGACGAAGTGGTGTACTACCATCGCTGGGCCGAGGAGACTCACCGGGATCGGGACCGCGATTTCCGCAAGCTGCCTCCCAACGAGCAGAAGGAGTACTGGACCTGGCGCCACAACCACGGCGACCACGACCGCGATCACGGTCATTCCTAGGATCGGTTCATCGATCGACGCCCGCCAGGCTCAGTGGCCCAGCGCCGCAAGAGCCTGGTCGGTCGTCGTAACTCGCGCCCCCAGATTTTGTAACTCTGCCATTGTCTTCTCTCCGTCTTCCTGCTTCAGAGTTTCGATCGCATCTTGCACGACGGCCACGCGCCGTCCCCGCTCGAGCAGGCCCTTCACGGCGAAGCTCACGCAATATTCCGTCACAACTCCAAAGACGACAAACTCAGCACGACTGCCGAGTTGCTGCACGAGAGTGTCCGCGTGCCGGCTCTCAAAAATGTTCAGCGTCTGTTTTTCCAGCAGAATCTGCTGGTAGCGCGACAGGTCTGCGGGCAGTTTCGCGTCAGCTTCATTCGATACTCGCACAAATTTTTCGGCGAGCGCTTCCGGAACAAGTTCGGCGCCGGGAGTGCCCTTCACACAATGCGGCGGAAAGATTCTGAACTCGGGATCGTTCGGTGTATGAAAGCAGCCATGGGACACTAGGAATACCCGGTCCTGCCGCGCCGCATCGGTTAGCCTTCGAATGTTCGGCAGCAGTTTTTCGGCGCCCGGCACGTACAGGTGTCCTCCCGGAAGCATGAAATCGGCCTGCACATCCACTTCCCAGAAGATGAAGTCTTGCGAAACCATGGTTCTCCTTCCTGCGAAGGCCGAGCGTACCATCATTGTTCCAACGCTGACAACGTCATTGCGCGGCTTCCCGCTCGAAGAAGGGTCGCGTATGATTTGCGGGTTCGCCTATTTCGAGAAACGATCTCATGAGCCTCGACGCCCCGGCCAAATCTTCAGCGCCCAACAAACTAGTGATCCGCAACATCGGACTCCTCCTCAGCGGAGACCTCGACCACCCCATCCTCGACGCCGACACAGTTGTCGCTATCGACGGCGTCATCCACGCTGTCGGCAAAGAGAAAGACATCGACACCACTGGCGCCAACACCACGATCGACGCCAAAGGCACGGCCCTCGCGCCCGGATTGATCGATAGCCACGTGCATCCCGTCTGCGGCGATTGGACGCCCCGCCAGAATCAGCTGGGCTGGATCGACAGCTGTCTGCACGGTGGCGTCACCACCATGGTTTCCGCCGGGGAAGTTCACACGCCTGGACGTCCCAAAGATATCGTTGGCCTGAAGGCGATGGCGATTTTCGCGCAACGCGCCTTCCACGCGTTTCGCCCGGGAGGCGTCAAGGTTTACGCCGGTGCGCCCGTCCTGGAGCAGGGGATGGTCGAAGATGACTTTAAGGAATTGGCCGCCGCAGGCGTGAAGTTTCTCGGTGAAGTCGGCCTCGGCAGTGTGAAGGATGGCGTCACCGGGCGCCGCATGGTCGCGTGGGCCCGCAAATACGGCATCCAAAGCACCATTCACACCGGCGGCCCTTCCATCCCCGGTTCCAGCCTCATCGACAAAGATATGGTTCTAGAAACTGATGCCGACGTGATCGGTCACGTGAACGGTGGCCACACCGCTCTTCCCGACGACCAGATTGTCGCGCTGTGCGAACGCTCACCGCGGGCCCTGGAAATCGTGCACAACGGCAACGAGCGCGCTGGATTGCTCGCACTCCGAACGGCGAAAGAACTCAAGCAACTCCATCGCGTGATTCTCGGCACAGATTCACCTGCGGGCTCGGGGGTTCAGCCGCTGGGCATTTTGCGCATGATCTCGATGCTGTCGTCGCTCGGGGAAATCCCCGCAGAACTAGCGATCTGCCTGGCCACTGGAAATACCGCTAAGATGCGCAGCCTGAATTGCGGCCTGATCGCCGCCGGACGCGAGGCCAGCTTTGTCTTCCTCGACACCGCACAACAATCCGCCGGAAAGAATCTGTTGGACAGCATACAAAAAGGAGATCTCGCCGGAGTTGGCATGGTCGTCACCGATGGCGCCATCAGCATCCAGCGTAGCCGCAACACACCACCAGCCACGCGAGTACCGGAGGTCGTCCGTGCATAGACGCGCACTGATATTCGTTGTGTCGTTCACAATGCTTTCGGCGTCAGTGTTCGCGCAAGCACCAATCCCCGACTGGTGCCGCGCCCTTCCACGTCCGGAATATAAAACTCTCGAGCGCGTGCCAGTCAGCGATACCTGGTTCGAAGTCTACAAACCGGCGCCCGGCGTGTTTGCCATCTACGAACCGCACCAGGCCGAAGAAACGATCGGCTACCTCATCGTCGGACAGAAACGCGCCCTGCTATTCGACACTGGCATGGGCATCAGCGACATCAGGAAGATCACGGAAGAACTCACCAAGCTACCGATCATCGTGCTGAATTCTCACACCCACGACGATCACGTCGGCGGCAACTGGGAATTCGACACCGTCTACGGAATGGATACGGACTTCACGCGCAAGAACGCGCAGGGCTCACGCGAGGATGCGCAAGCGGAAATCACGCCTGATCAGATCTGCGGCACCCTGCCGAAACGATTCGATCCGAAGGCTTACGTTACCCGCCCGTGGAAGATCACGGCCTACACCCACGACGGAGACCGATTCGATTTGGGCGGCCGCACGATCGAAGTCATCGCCACGCCCGGACATACTCCAGACGCGATCTCGCTGATCGATCGCGCCAACGGCTTGCTCTTCACCGGCGATACCTACTACCCCGCACCTATCTGGCTTTTCCGTCCGGAAACTGATCTCCATGCCTACGCCGCGTCCATTCGCCGCCTTGCTGCACTTGCCCCGCAGATTAAGTTGGTTCTGGGCGCGCACAACATTCCGGTCGCCTCGCCTGCGGTGCTCGCGCAACTCGTAGCGGCTTTCGACGCAGTGCGAGCGGGAAAGGTCTCGCCCAAACCGGATTCGCCAGGCAAAGTTCTCTACAAAGTCGGCGATATCTCGTTCCTGATGCGAGCGCCCGCCGCGCAGTGACGGGAAATACTAGCGAAGCCCGTCTTCCCCTTGGATCTGATCTTTCGTGAGCCCGCCTACACGAGCCAGCGGACGTCCGCTGTCCGTGACCGCAATCGCCACCATGATTTCATTCGCTCGCGGCGCATCGTTCAGCCGCACTTCCATGCCGTCGAAGTGGCTGCGCACAAATGCCGCGTCCTTGTGCCCCAGCGGAATATCGAGCACCACGCCCAGTCCTCCGCGTTTCTTCGAAGATGGAATCAACGCCGCACCCTTGCCCAACACCCGCCGCACCGGAGTTCCCAGCTTCGGATGCAGAATGGCCGCAGCATGTTCGAGTTCCCCGTTCTCGCCGACTGCTGCAGCTTTGCCGTAGCTCTCCGCCGACGGTCCCGCAATTCCCAGCGCCGCCACCGCGCGCGAAGTGAGCAGTTCGCCAAGCTCCTCGCCAATTGCCATCAACTCCGAAAGATCCTCCACATATTTTCCCGCGCACGGATTCTCTATGACAGCCACTGCAGCCGCGCGCCGTGTCGGCGGAGAGATGTCGCGCTCCATCTCGCGCTGGGTTTCTTCCACGAACGTCGCAATCTTGCGGATTTTCGCTTTCATACTGTCGTCCTCAGTGTTTCGTCCTCACCGCAGCCCGTCTTCCCCTTTGATCTCTGACGCTTTAAGTCCGCCAACGCGGGCATGCACGCGAGCGCCAGTGGTCATGACCAGAGCCAGCAGAATTTCATCCGCCCGCGGCGCGTCATTCACTCCCACTTCCATAGCATCGAAATGACTTCTTACGTACGATGCGTTGATGTGCGTGATCGGCACATCGAGACGTGTGCCCAGCCCGCCAACTTTCTTCGTCGAGGCCACGATCGCTTTCGCTCCGCCGAGGACTTCGCGCATCGCGTATCCGCCTGGCACATGCCACAACGCCCCGTGCTCAAGTTCTCCGGCCGACCCAACAATCGCCCCCTTGCCGTAGCCTTCGACCACCGTCGGGTCTCCGCCCAGCGCCGTGACCAAGGTTCGAGCCATGTCCAAACCCAGAGGCTTTAGATCGTCCATGAAGCCCTCGATGTTCGCGACATACGATCCCGCGAAGGGATTGCGAATCACCGCAAGCGCCGCCGCGCGGCGCAGCGGCTTGCTAGCGACCGGCCCTCCTTCGTGAAAAATCTCTTCTACGCAGATACTCTTTTTTCGAACGACCACCTCAGGCATGCACGAAGCCCCTCTCGTGAACAGGAGTTGCAATCATTCTCGACTCTGCGGAAGTTCCGACAATGCGCGTCGTTCCTTGAAGACTCAGCGCTGTGGTCCGAATCAGTCCCATTTTTAGAAGGCATTCTGCGGTGCGCGCACCCGTTTCCAGAGCGTGATGAGTTTCTTCCAGCGTCAACTCGCCCACGGCTTGCGTCACCGGACGATCGCCAAGGTCGCTGTCGGGCGCCAGTTCACAGGCAGGAACGCGGACGACCGCAGGATGTCCCGGTAGGTCCACCGCGTTCGCAATGATCGTGGCTGCGGCGTCGGCCGCCGCGGCGCGATCCGCGAGGACTGTAACCGCGTCGGCGATCCCCAAAGAAAAGCTGCGCCCTCGCCACCCGCTGGTTGCAATTCCACGCACCGGATCAGCCGCATGCACCGTAGTCGTTCCGAGCAACGACGGACGGTCGGGCCGCTCCACCATCCCGACCACAAATTTCTCGCTCGGGCTCAGGTGCAATGCGATGTCGCCACCATCGTTCACATACGCCGACGAGAGCTCACTAGCGGCAACCATCGCTGCGAGAATCTCCTCGGCCACCGCGCCCGCCACCGCGGCCATCGGAGTGATGAAATACTCCGCCGCGTAAGGCATCACGGCCGCGACCATCCTTCGCGCGACTACGCCTTGCGGCCACGGCGCTTCCGGCGAACAAGACTGCCGCAAGAACGAGAGTTCGCCGCACAACTCGTCAAGCACCGTGACAAATCGCGTGCCCGCAGCGCGATACGCTGCCTCAATCTCGCTCTCTGGTCCGAACGCCTCGAGAATGACATCGATCGGGCCGTCGTGCAGATGCAGTCGCCGTCCGTCAGGCAACAGGCGGATTTGTGCGCGCTGATTCATCGTTTCTTCGCCTTGACACGGGACTCCAGCGGCCACGGATTCTCCGAGTGCGCGGCCACCCTTCTGCGGTTCTCATTCTCTGCCGCAACCGAGCTCAGCGGACGCACGTGCTCCGTGTACCCGCCCAACGCAGCATAATCGCCCAGCTTCAGCGTGAATTCAATCGGAGCCACCAGCGCCGGCGTCGGCACATATCCAAAAGCATTCTGCGGCATGCGACTGACATCAGCCATGAAAGTGATCCCGCCGCCCGGCCACACGTAAACCGGCGCGCCGCCACAGGTCACGCGGGTCAGCGCGTCGCGCACCGAGTGCGTCAGCTTCACCGGATTTTCCGTCACACCGGCCCGCAACGATCCTCCCGCTCCGCCCATGAACAGCACTGTGCACAGCGCCGGCTCGCAATTTTCCTTGATCCGCGCCACCGATTCGCGCAAGTCGGTGGGTAAATTCTTTTCCCGCGGCTTCAGGTCTTCGTCTAGTTCGAAATAGGCATGATGCTCACCCGTCGTACTCACCATCAGCAAACGCAAACCGGGCCATGCCTTCTTCGCATTGAACTTTCCCAGGATCGTCAGCGGATCTTCGATGTCGGTGCCGCCCCACGACGTACCCGGCTCCGCGACTTGGAAGTATCGTCCCGGAGTGGACCGCCGTCCCTTCAGCTTGATTCCGGTCTCCGGCACACCGAGCAGTTTCCCCGCCTGATGCTCGGACAACACGCCGGTGATGTGATCATCAACCACAACCACGTCGTCGACTTTGCCGAACCATTGCTTGGCGAACATCCCAATCGTGGCCGACCCACAGCCGACGCGCATGCGTTCTTCCTGCGCTCCGTCCACGATGGGCGGCTTGCCCGCCTGCACCACGACTTTCGCGCCCTCATCGATCTCCAATTCCACCGCTTTGCCGTTGCACAGGTTCAGCAGCGCGTCGCAAGTCGCCGTGCCTTCCTGCCGACTACCGCCCGTCAAGTGCCGCACGCCACCCAGCGACAACATCTGCGACCCGTATTCGCTGGTCGTCACGTGACCCACGGCTTCTCCCTGCGCCCGCACCGTGCTGCACTCCGGGCCCAAATGCCGATCGGTGTCGATCTTCACTTTCACGCCGCAGTAACTGAAAATTCCCTCAGTCACCACCGTGACCATGTCGACGCCTTCCACCTGCGACGAAATAATGAACGGCGCCGGCTTGTAATCGGGATACGTCGTGCCCGCTCCAATTGCAGTCACAAAAGTTTCGCCGTGGTTTCCTAGCGTGCCGTCCCAGTCGCGTCCGCGCTCGAGGAATGGCACAATCGACTCCCCACGCTCCAGCGCTCGATCCAGCACCACATGCGGGTCCAGGCGCACCAACTTGCCGTCGTGATTGCCATAGCGGTCGCATGATCCCGTCCGTCCCGGCTTAATGTAGCAAAGCACGGGGCAGGCGTCGCAGCGAATGGCATCGTCAGCCACGCGTGCCTCCTTTGGCCTTAGCGAGGAAGGTCGCCCGGACGCGGTCTGGTGTCGCAGGAGTCTTGCGGATGCGCACGCCGATGGCATCATGAATCGCATTTAGAATCGCGGGCGCCGTCGGAATCACCGCCTGCTCTCCGATCCCCTTGGCTCCGAACGGCCCCACGGAAGACGGGTCCTCGATCAGAATCGATTCGACAGGAGGAACATCGCCGGCCGACGGAATCAGATAGTCGTGCAGGTTCTCGCCCTTGCCGGGGAAGAATTCTTCCATCAATGCCATCCCCAAGCCTTGCGCCACGCCGCCTTCGATTTGCCCTTCGATCAGCGTGGGATTAATCGCGCGCCCCACGT
>PMUM01000168.1 GCA_003166855.1 Acidobacteriaceae bacterium
TGGCCCACCCTTGCACCATCACAGCCTCGGCTGCCCCATGCTTCGCGATTTTCGAAGCATGGGCACCACAGACGATGGCATTGGACGACCTCCGGAAAAGATCAGGGACAAAAGATCAGGGACAGACGGGACATTCCCCAATTTAAGAGCAGCCAGAACACGCTTAATCTTGCTAGGTCTTGCTATATAAATATCTCCATGCGAAACACCCGAACCCTCTCCGTAACCCTGCCCCCGGACATGCTGAAACGCGCCCAGTCCATCGCCAAACGGGAGAGCCGCACCATGAGCGAACTCATCCGCGAGGCCCTGCGCCACTACGAACGCCGCTCCTGGTGGGACGACATCAACGCCTACGGCCGCTCCAAAGCCGACCGCCAGGGCATCGGCGAACAAGACGTCAACCGCCTCGTCCACGAACTCCGCGCCTCCAAACGCCCCGCCAAGAAATAGATAAGTCGAACCGAGAATGCACCGGGTGCCCCACCCTTCTCGCGCCTTTTGCGAGAGGGTGGGGATTTTGACCTATCTCGCCCCAGAAGTTTTCCACAGAACTTTATTTCATTCCTGTGACGGATGACCTTTACTGAGAAATCTCCACAGTCCAAATTGGGAGTATGCCCGAACGCACTCCCAACCACTCCACCACCCCACGTAGCGACGGACGCATTCGTCCGTCCGCAAACCCAGACCAAGGCACCTCGCCTTCCCGCCAGCAATCGCTCGCCGACGTCCGCGCCAACATTAAGTCCCTTATTTACAAGAATTTAGTCGCAAGTCCAATCTTTCCAAGATTATACGCGGACCTCGTCCTGCACTACGCCCCTAACTCCCCTGCTGCCAAGATCTTAGCGCCACACTACAAAAAAATTGTCGAGAGGACCAACCAACTTATGGCAAACGTCAAATCCTGTACTCATATCAAGGTCTCCGGAGTCCGTTGCGGCTCCCCCGCTCTCCGCGGAGAGCAGTTCTGCTACTTCCACCAGCGCATGCTTCGCACCGTCCGCTATCCCGCCTCGCGCATCCGCCACGCTGCCCTCCTCGAGGACGAAGAGTCCATCCAAGTCGCCCTCATGGAAACCATCAACGCCCTGCTGCTCGGCACCATCGAAATCAAGCGCGCCGAACTCATCCTCCGCGCCCTCAACACCGCCGTCCGCAACGCCCGCCGCGTCAACTTCGGCGTCCACAAGTCCGACATGGTCACAGAGATCCCCGACTACCCCACCCCGCCGCTCGAACAAGTCGACGAACAATACGCCAAAGAACTCCGCCTCAAAGAGGAACGCGCCGAAACCACCCGCGCCCGAGAAGAGATGCTGGCCCAATACCAAGCCACCCAGAACAAAGCAAAGCCAGCGACACCCACCGCAACTCCAGCAAACGCAGCAGCCGCGAGCGCAGCAACCGGGTCGTGTGGGGACGGGGCTTTGACCCGTCCAAGCGGCCCAGAAGTACCGGGCCGCAGCGCCGCGCCACCAAAGCCTGTCCAAGCCGAAGCCGCCGAAACCACAACGCGCAAGCCGCCACTAGGCGTGAAAGAAGCTCCGAAGGAGCGCAAGAATGCAGCCCACAGCCGGCCCTGAGCGAAGACGAAGGGGCGCAAGCCGTGGGTGAGGTCAACCAATAAGGAAGAACAAGCCCCGAAGGGGCGAAAGAAAAACTCGTCGGCAGCAAAGGAATAACTGAGTACCGAGTACTGAGTACCGAGTACCGAGAACTCGATTCGCCTCAGATATAATTATTGGGAACGCAGCGCCCATCAAGGAGTCCGCATGGCAATTCAGAAGACCGACAAGATCTGGCACAATGGCAAGCTCATCAATTGGGACGACGCGACCATTCATGTGATGTCGCACGTCGTCCACTACGGGTCTTCGGTCTTCGAAGGCATCCGCTGCTACGAACTGCCCACCGGGCCCGCGATCTTCCGCGCCACCGAGCACATGCAGCGGCTGCTCGATTCCGCCAAGGTCTACCGCATGGACCTGCCCTACTCGCTCGAGGACATCGTCAAGGGCATGCTCGAGACCGTGGGACACAACGGCGCGTGGCCTTGCTACATCCGCCCGGTCGTGTTTCGCGGATACGGCGACGCCGGCGTGAACCCGCTGAACTGTCCGGTCGAGATGTACATCGTGAACTATCCGTGGGGAAAGTATTTGAGCGGCGATGGCGACGGCGTCGACGTGTGTGTCTCGTCGTGGACGCGGCTGGCGCCCAACACGCTGCCCGCCATGGCCAAGGCCGGCGCGAACTACATGAACTCGCAGCTCATCAAGATGGAAGCGATTGCGAACGGCTACGTCGAAGGCATCGCGCTCGACAAGGGCGGGTTCGTCAGCGAGGGCTCGGGCGAGAACCTGTTCCTGGTGCATCGCGACAAGCTGATCACCGCGCCGCTGGGCAGTTCGGTGCTGCCCGGAATCACGCGCGACTCGGTGCTGCAGATCGCCCGCGACTTGAACATTCCAATCGTCGAGCAGATGATTCCGCGCGAGATGCTCTACATTGCCGACGAAGCGTTCTTCACCGGAACGGCGGCGGAGGTTACCGGGATCCGCTCGGTCGACAGGATTAAGGTCGGCAAGGGCGTCATTGGTCCGATCACGAAGGCGCTGCAGAAGGAGTTTTACGCCATCGTGCGCGGCGAGAAGAAAGACCGCCACAACTGGTTCACGCCGGTACCGGTCCGAAGCAAGGCGGGCAGCAAGCAGCCGGTCGGCGTATAATCAGGCCGGTTCGAATTCAAAATTCGGTCCCAGTTCGAGGGGCGCTCCCAAGCGCCCCTTCAGTCCGTTTAGCCCGGAAGAAACAAAACAATAAGGAGAAAACAATGTCCCAAATGACTCCTGAATTTGCCCTCGGCCTGCGAGCAGTGCTGCTCGACGGCTTCAAGAATGAAGCGGAGATCACGAAGAAAGTGATCGCAGCCATTCCCGACGCGAAGTCGGATTACCGTCCGGATCCCAAGGCCCGCACGGCGAAGGAACTGGCGTGGCACCTGGCCAATACCGACATTCAGTTTCTGGACGGCATTGCCGACCTGAAGTTCAACATGGAGACCCCGGAGCACAAGCCCGAGACCACCGCCGAAGTGGTGGCGTGGTACGACGAGCAGGTGAAGCGTGGGATCGCGCGCGTGGAAGCGATGTCGGGCGAGCAACTGGTGACGCCGATCAACTTCTTCGGCGTGTTCAATATGCCCTCAGTCGCTTATCTGGGATTCCTGAACAACCACAGCATCCATCATCGCGGGGAGCTGGCAACGTATCTGCGTCCCATGGGATCGAAGGTGCCGTCGATCTACGGCGGCAGCTACGATGAGCCGTTCCAACCACCGGTGGTAGAAGAGACGGCCGCCTAGTCGTTGCGTAATGAGTGTCGAGAAGCCGCCCGCGATGGGCGGCTTTTCTTTTGGCTTACTTGCTGCGGTTGTCGAGACTCCACGGGCCAGCACCGAACTGCGTGATCAGGAGCGCGCCGCCCAGCATGGCGATGTTCTTCATGAACATCACCATCTGCATCTGCCGCATCATGGGATCGGCGACGGCCCAGAAGTTGTGCATGGGAGAAACTGCGATCAGGAACAGGACGATGAGCCAGGCTCCGATTCGGGCGCGGTAGCCGAGCAGGATCGAGAGCCCGCCGACCAGGGCGAGCACGCCCGAGAGCGGCACGGCGATCGAAGCCAGCGGCACGCCTTGCGACGCGGCATAGGCGATCGACTGGTGAGCGAAATGGTTCGGTCCGGCCATCAGGAAGATCAGCGTGAAGAACAGGCGGCCAAGAAAGACCACGGGCGCCGAGATCGCGGGTGCCTGGGTCAGCGATTGGGAATGCGAGCGGGATAACGTTGCAGCAGTTGCCATAAGTGTTCTCCTGGAGGAAGTGGTTTGATTTCGGGTTTCGTCAGAAGGTTTACGCGGCGGAGTGCGCGGCTCCGCCTGCCAGATGCTCGATCTGCGTGATGGCGTCTGCTTTGGCGAGTTCCGCCTGGGCGCCGGGCTTCTGGTTCTCGGCGTGGATGAAGGTCACGTCGGTCAGTCCGATGAAGGCGAGGATGTGGCGTAGGTAAGGCTCCTGATAGTCGAAGCGCTCGGTCGGCGTGCCGGGACGGAAGGCGCCACCGCGCGAGGTGATGACGAAGACCTTCTTGCCCTTGAGAACGCCTTGCGGTGCGCCGGCGCCGAACAGGACGGTCTTGCCGATGCGGACGACCTGATCGATCCACGCCTTCAAGGGCGCGGGGATGGCGAAGTTGTACATGGGAGCGCCGATCACGATGGTGTCGGCCTCGACCAGTTCGGCGACCAGAGCGTCGGAAATTTGCAGGACCTGCTTCTGATCGGCGGTGTGGGTGGCGGGATCCGAGTGCACGGCCTGTACCCATTCGTCGGTGATGTGAGGAAGAGTGGTCGTGGCGAGATCGCGCTCGATCACCTCTCCCTGGGGATGTTCCTGTTGCCAAGCTTCTGCGAAGCGGGCAGTGAGCTGGCGCGAGACCGAATTGCGGCGCGCGCTGGAATCGACGCGAAGCAGTTTCATCTGAGACCCTCCCTAATTCAGTTGAGTTGGATGTCGGAGGGTTGCGATGGTTACAATAAATAACCAGTGGCTCTTTACACATTAGGCACTTTGGAGTAACCTAGTGTCGGAAAACTACCATGAGACGCTCGAAACAGGCTCCTTCTCCTTGCGCGATCGGCGGATTACTGGAATTGCTGACGCGGCCGTGGACGCTGCACATTCTGTGGTCGCTCAGCACGAACGGGCCAATGCGGTTCGGTGTGCTGCGGAAGAATGTGGCCGGGATCTCTTCGCGGGTGCTGACGGAGCGACTACGCACGCTGGAGGAGAAAGGCTTCGTGTTCCGCCATTACGAGCAGACGATTCCGCCGGCCGTAACTTATGGGATCACCGATCGCATGAAGGATATTGAGAAGGTGCTGGCGCAACTGGAGGGGCTGGCGCGGAAGTGGCAGGGTCAGGGAATGCTGGCCGAATCCCCACCTGCGCCGACCACGTCCGTCCGCGCGGCGCATCGGCACGCTTAGAATGGTCGCGCCTGCAGCAGCGAGCGAACTGCTTCGGGGAGAACCGGAAGCGGGTCATTCCTGACGAGGTTGGAGCAGCAAAGGCGCGCCAAAGGATTTCAGCGAATTGCCCATCTTGCGAGGAAGTCCGCGGTGCATTCCTGAGAAGAGATGCCGTTAGATACGCGCGATTGAGCGCGTTGTCATCGGCCTTTCCAGTTTGCTGAAGAAGTCGGGACGGGCATCTCAGGGGCTAAAGAGGGTGCGTGAGAACCGGTGTCGTCCCTGCGGGACTCGCGCGCATTTCCCACTCTGACCCGACACTGCCGTGCCGGGCTATCAGATGCCGCCGCTTCGCGGCTGGAGTTCGGGGAGTTCGATCCTCCATCTTCAGGAGAATCTAGTTCTCACGCACACACTAAAGCCCTGACAGATAAATAGAGGCTTTATCGCAGAGCTCAAAGCGCTGCGCCACCCAAAAGCTTGTCTTTCAGGAACCCCAAGCTCGTTTTTCAGCACCCAAAAGCTTCTTCAGCAAATTATTTTGGCCCCAGGCGTGGGGCCTTGCCAATTCCACTGATCGGTGCCTCTCGGAAGCTTCCCTGACCTTCGTGCTGACCGCTGTCCGTTCTCTGCCTTTCTTTCTCAACTTTGGGCCTGATCTTGTCGATGGAATCCTTGCGGACCTAACCATGCTCCCGAAGCCATTGGATAAGAATTCCGAGCCGGCGTTAAGCGCTGAACAGAGCGCGATCCTGGATGCTGTCGTCGAGGGCGTCTGCGGTGTGGATGCGGAAGGAAACGCCACGTTCTGTAATGACGCACTGGCGCAGATGACGGGTTATCGGGTGGAAGAAATTGTCGGACAGAATCTCCACGAAATGCTGCATCACAGCCACCCCGATGGAACCAGATACCCCGCCGAGGAGTGTATCTTCCGCAAAGCAGTTGCTGCCCATGAGTCGGCCAATATTGTCGGTGAGGTTTTTTGGCGTAAAGATGGGACTTGCTTTCCGACAGACTACTGGATGCGTCTGCTGCGGCCAGCGAATCGGACGAGCTATGTGGTGACGGTTAAGGACATCACCGAGATACAACAGGCCAGAGACGTGCTGCGCCAGAGCGAGGAGAAGTTTCGCAGAATCCTGGCGAGTGCGCCGGATGTGGCTTGGACCGCCGACGGGCATGGACGTACGACTTACATCAGCCCAAAGGTGGAGGCGCTGCTTGGGTACTCCAAGGCGGAAATCTGCGCCAGCGGCGCCAGTCTCCGGATGGGTCGCATCCACGCCGAGGATTTTGGGCGGGTGAATGAGGCCTATCGGGCCCTGTTTGAGAGGCAGAGCGTCTTTGAGGAGGAATACCGCTTCCGCCGTAAGGATGGAGTCTGGATCTGGGTTCAGGATCGCGCGATGAGTACTTATGAGGAAAACGGAGTGCTCTACGCGGATGGGTTTCTTTGCGACATAACACGGCGGAAACAGGCGGAGGCCCAACTCCACTCGCAAACCGCATTTCTGGAAGCGCAAGCGAACTCCACCATCGACGGTTTTCTGGTCGTGGACCCCTGCGGGCAGAGGCTGATGATGAACCAGCGACTGGGCAAACTGTTCAATATCCCCGACGAACTTTTGTCCAAAAAAGACGACGGGAGGATGCTGCAGTATGTGGTCACGCTCACCAAGGATCCGGAAGCGTTTCTCGCCAGAGTGAACCACCTCTACAAACATCCAGACGAGACCAGTCGAGACGAAATCGAACTGAAGAATGGAATGACGCTGGACCGGTATTCCGCTCCGGTGATCGACAAGGACGGGGTGTACTACGGGCGAGTCTGGACTTTCCGGGACATCACCGAGCGAAAACGGAACGCGGACGCGCTACGGCAATTGTCGCTGGCGGTGGAGCAGAGTCCGGTGTCGGTAATGATCACAGATCCGCAGGGCAATATCAGCTACGTGAATCGTAAATTTACCGAGGTGACCGGTTATAGCGCGGAGGAGGTTGTCGGGAAGAATCCACGCTTCTTGAATGCGGGGCGCTCCAGCCCCGACCTTTACCGGAACCTGTGGACTGCCATCACGCAGGGCAAGGAGTGGCGGGGGGAGTTCTGCAACAGGAAGAAGAACGGCGAGATCTACTGGGAGGCCGCGACCATCACTCCCATGACGGACCCAAAGGGCGGCATCACTCATTTTCTCGCGGTCAAGGAAGACATCACGGAGCGCCGGCGGGCGGAGGAGGCACTGAAAGCGTCGGAGAAACGCTACCGGCTGCTGTTTGAGCGCAACCTGGCGGGAGTGGTGCGCACCACGCAGGACGGGTGCGTGCTCGACTGCAATCAAGCGGCCGTCCGCATGTTCGGGTACGACTCGGTTGAGGACGTCCGGGGCCTCCCGTCCACACATTTCTACAACGAGCCTTCCGATCGGGAAGTGCTCCTCACCAAACTCAACTCTGAGAAAAACTTCTCCAACCACGAGATGAGGCTTCGTCGCAAGGACGGTGATCCGTTGTGGGTCATCGCAAGCTTCGCGGTTGTCGACGACGATGCAGCGGACGGCAGGATCATCGAGGGCACCCTGATCGATATCACCGAGCGCAAGCGGGCGGAGAAGGAACTGTACGAATCACGGCAGATGCTGCAGTCCATTCTGGATGCGATTCCACAGCGCGTTTTCTGGAAAGACCGGAACAGCCTTTATTTGGGCTGCAATCGAGCTTTTGCGACCGATGCGGGTCTAAACGCTCCGGCAGCGATAATCGGCAAAAGTGATTTTGACCTCGCCTGGACGGGCGTGGCCGAACGGTATCGCGCCGATGACCGATTTGTGATGGAGCGGGAATCACCCAAGCTCAATTTTCACGAACATCAGAGCCGGCCGGACGGAAGCTGGTTGTGGCTCCTTACGAACAAATTGCCCCTGCGGGACCGGGACGGCAAGGTGACCGGCATCATCGGCACTTACGAGGATGTTACCGAACGCAAGCAGGCGGAAGAGAAAGTTCGAGAGTTGCTGGATTCAGTCCCGGAGGCAGTGTACGGCATCGACCTACAGGGCAGGTGCACGTTCTGCAATCCCTCCTGCATCCAACTTGTCGGTTACGAGAAGGCGGAGGAGTTGCTGGGCAAAAACATGCACGACCTCATCCACCATTCATTGCCGGATGGAACGCCTTACGACGTGGAGAAGTGCCACATCTTTGAAGCTTTTCGCAAGGGACAGGGCACGCACATCGATAACGAAGTTATCTGGCGCCGCGACGGCAGCAGTTTTTTTGCTGAGTATTGGTCTCATCCGATACACCGGGACGGTAAAGTAATCGGCGCGGTTGTGACTTTCGTGAACATTACCGAGCGCCGGCGGGCCGAAAAGGAGCTTCGACTGACAAGGTCTTCGCTGGAAAACGCCTCGGACGGTGTGTTTTGGATAGATCCGCAAAGCCGCTTCGTATACGCAAACGAAGCTGCCTGCAGGTCTTTGGATCGCTCCCGCGAGGAGCTCCTTTCTTTGTCGGTTCCGGATATCGATCCGGTTTTCCACATGGAAACCTGGGAGACGTTCTGGAACGAGCTCAAAACCCGGGGTTCGATGACCTTCGAAACCCGGCACCAAAGCAAACAAGGGCGGGTGTTCCCTGTGGAGATTACGGCGAACCACCTGGAGTTCGACGGACAGGAATACTCGTTCGCTTTTGTCCGCGATATCACCGAGCGCAGGGCGCTGGAAAGTCAGCTCCGGCAGGCACAAAAGCTCGAAGGCATCGGGCAGTTGGCGGCCGGCATCGCCCACGAAATCAATACGCCGACGCAATTTGTAACCGACAACCTGACATTCCTCCGCGATTCCTGGAAGTCGACGCACGAGTTGCTGGAACGGTATCGCGGGGCGATCCGAAATGCCGGGGAAGCATTACCGGCGGGCGTGGCCGAAGGGCTGCACCAGGAGGAAAAGACCTGCGATCTCGACTTCATTGACTCCGAAGTGCCTCGTGCTATCGAGCAGAGTCTCGACGGAGCTCACCGGGTGGCCAAGATCGTACGTGCCATGAAGGAATTCTCGCATCCGGACTCGGCGGACAAGACGGCAACCGACCTCAACAAGGCGATTGAATCCACCATCACTGTGGCCCGAAACGAGTGGAAGTACGTATCGGAGATCGTCAAAGAGTTCGATGAGACTCTGCCCAAGGTGGTGTGTTATCCCGGCGATATCAACCAGGTGGTGCTCAACCTGATTGTGAATGCCGCGCATGCCATCAAAGAAAAGATCAAGGATGGCGAAAAGGGGCGGATCACGGTGGGCACGCGGACGCGAGACGAATGCGTGGAAATCACGGTAAGCGACACGGGCAACGGCATACCCGAAGCCATCCGGAACAGAGTGTTTGATCCGTTCTTCACCACCAAGGAGGTGGGCAAAGGTACGGGGCAAGGACTGGCCCTGGCTTACACCGTCGTGGTGAAGAAACACAGCGGCAAAATCTGGTTTGAGACCGAGATCGGACAAGGGACAACCTTCTTCATCACGCTGCCGATCAAGCACCACGAGTCTGCCAAGGAGAACTGATGCCCAAGCGTCTGCTTTTTGTCGATGACGAAGCCATGGTCCTCAATGGCATACGGCGAGCCTTGCACGGAATGCGTCAGGAGTGGGACATGCATTTCGTGGATGGCGGCGCGGCCGCTCTGGAAGCCTTGGACAAAGACGCGTATGACGCTATCGTCTCCGATATGCGCATGCCCCTGATGGACGGCGCGCAGCTGCTAGAACAGGTCAAACAGCGTCACCCAGAAGTCATCCGGATGGTTCTTTCGGGGCAGTCGAGCCGGGCGGCGATTCTGCGTTCGATTGCACCGGCTCATCAGATCCTGTCAAAACCCTGCGACCCTCAGGAACTAGTGATTCGACTGGGCGAGGCATTTACGATGCGCGATCTGCTTTCCAGTCAATCCCTGAAGACGGTGGTCTCGCGCTTGCGGTCGATCCCCAGCCTGCCGACACTGTACGACGAGCTCATGACCGCGCTCCGGCGGGACGATCCTTCCTTGAGCCAAATCGCACGGATCATTTCGAAGGATGTTGGCATGGCGGCCAAGATTCTGCAACTGGCGAACTCCGCTTTTTTGGGCACCGGCGGGCGAGTATCGAGCCTGGTGCAGGCTCTGTCGTTGATTGGCACAGAGACGGTGCGCACCCTGGTGCTGTCGGTGCATGTCTTTTCGCAGTTCGACGGCAAGTCCCAAATCGCCGCCAGCCTGCCGGCGCTCTGGGATCACAGTATCGCCGTATCGGGTCTCGCCCAGCGCATCGCCGGCTCCGAGGGTTGTGCGAAGGCGATGGTGGAAGAGAGCTTTACGGCAGGGCTGCTCCACGATATCGGCAAGGTGGTACTGCTGGCTGAGATGCCCCGCGAGTACCATCAGATACTTGCGGTCAATCCGTGCGAAGGCAAGAATCTCGAGCGCGAACGACTGGGTTGCACACACGCCGAAGTAGGAGCGTACCTTATGAGTGTCTGGGGCCTACCCTTCCCTTTAGTACACGCCGTCGCCTTCCACCATAATCCCTCGGAGACGGCCGAGACACACTTTTCCTCGCTGACTGCAGTCCACGCCGCCGATGCCATAGCAAGCGCGACGGATGCTTCGCCGCTGAACCATGACGCTGAACTAGACTCAAGTTACTTGGAGCGTTTGGGCTTGAGCGAGAGAGAAAGTATCTGGCGCGGCTTTCATGCGGAGCAGGCGGGTTCGCCTGCAGCACCACCAGCTGTGGCACCCTCCCCAAAAGCCTAAAGCAGAGACTAGCAGGAGTCGATGGACGAATAAGACGACCACCCCTGCCACCCAACTACCTCGGGGACGTGGCTCGTCTATAGTCCCGCCGGACAGCTCAGGCTGAGACTTCTCGGGTGGCGAACGGTCGCGAGCGAATTCTGCCGGCATGGGGCAGATGAAGGAAGGGAATGGAATGGCTGAAAAGATCCTGCTGGTGGACGACGATAGCAACGTGCTGGACGGCTATCGCCGCAGTTTGAGGGGGGAGTTCTTGCTGGAGACCGCACAGGGCGGACAACAGGCGATGAGCCTGGCGACCGCGAATGGCCCGTATGCGGTGGTGATTTCCGATATGCGCATGCCGGGCATGGATGGGATCCAGCTCTTGAGCCGCATCAAAGCGCTGTCGCCGGACACGATCCGGGTGATGTTGACGGGCAACGCAGACACGGAAACCGCGGTGAACGCCATTAATGAAGGCAGCATTTTTCGCTTCCTGAACAAGCCCTGCAGTAGGGAAGTGATGGCAAGAACGATTACCGCGGCGCTGATGCAGTACCGGCTGGTCACGGCCGAGAAGCAACTGCTGGAACAGACGCTAAGCGGCGCGTTGCAGGTGCTGACTGAAGTGTTGAGCCTGGTGAA
This sequence comes from Acidobacteriaceae bacterium, assembly GCA_003166855.1. GTDB lineage: Bacteria > Acidobacteriota > Terriglobia > Terriglobales > Acidobacteriaceae > Sulfotelmatobacter. The sequence continues at coordinate 11,467 of PMUM01000168.1, forward strand.
TCCTGCGGCGTTCAGCCGCGCGGAGCGGGCGCGCCGCTACATCCATCACGTGGTAACGGCGATGAACCTGGGAAACCCGTGGCAGTATGAAGTGGCCGCCATGTTGTCGCAGCTCGGTTGCGTGACGCTGGCTCCGGAGACGATTGATGCCGTGTATCGCGGGGAGCCGCTCTCGCCGAATGAGGAGGCGCAGTATGACGCGCATCCCAGCGTTGCCTATGCCCTGCTATCGAAGATTCCGCGCCTGGAACCGATTGCATGGATGATCGAGCACCAGAACCGGCCAGTCGCTGAAGGGGCGGACTCGGAGATGGGAGACATGCGGCTGGGCGCGGAAATCCTGCGCCTCATCCTGGCGTACGAAAAATCCATCCATCAAGGGATGTCCCGAACCGAGGCGGCGCACATGCTGGCGCGGCAGAACAGGAACTTCAGCCCGGAATTCTTTGAAGCATTGGTGACGCTGGATCCGAACTCGGAAGAGAGCGAGTTGCGAAAGTGCCGGATCGAAGATTTGTCGCCAGGCATGATCATCCAGCAGGAAGTCCGCAGTTATCAGGGGACATTGCTGGTCTCGAAAGGGCAGGAGGTGACGTCGACGGTCATCTTCAAGCTCAAGAACTTCCATGCCCGGCGCGCGATCGGCGGCGACGTGATGGTCTCGGTGCCCGCGACCTCGCTGGCTTTCGTAAAGGGAGCGTCGTAACGGGATCGCTTTGGATGAACAGAAGGTGCTGTCCTCCCGCCGGTTGGAGGCCATTACCTAGGTCATCTTGGGGAAGGTGACGATTCGAGTGATCATGATAGAGCATCAGGACGAGAAGGACCCAGGGGAAAAGTCCGCATGAATATTGATGACCTGCTTCGGATCGCGACGGAACGGCGAGCCAGCGACTTGCATTTGAAGGTGGGAAACTATCCTCACCTGCGCGTTGACGGCGAACTGGTGCCCTTGACCGATCAGCCGCGCATCAGCGCCGAGGACATGTTGAATATGGCGTTCAGCATGATGTCGGCGCGACAAAAGCAAAAGTTCAAAGAGACCACGGAAATCGATATGGCGTACGGCGTGGCCGGCCTGGGACGGTTCCGTGTGAACATTTTCCAGCAGCGCGGCAATGTGGGACTGGTGCTCCGCGTCATTCCCACGAAGATTCGCGCGCTCGATGAACTGTTTTTGCCCAAGGTGGTAGAGCAGATTTGCGACATGCCACGCGGACTGATCCTGGTGACGGGCGTTACGGGATCTGGTAAATCGACGACACTGGCGGCGATGGTGGATCGCGTGAACTCGTCGCGCGCGGAACACATCATCACGATTGAGGACCCGATCGAATTTCTGCATCGCGATAAAAAGGGATACGTCAACCAGCGCGAGATTGGGGTAGATACTCCGGGGTTCGGCGCGGCGTTGCGCGCTTCTCTGCGTCAAGATCCGGACGTGATTCTGGTGGGCGAAATGCGAGACTTGGAAACGATTTCGACGGCGCTGCACGCAGCGGAAACGGGCCACATGGTGTTCTCGACGCTGCACACGCTGGACGCGGTGGAAACCATCAACCGTGTGATTTCGATTTTCCCGCCGCCGGAGCAGAAGCAGATTCGCATGCAGCTGGCCGCCGTGATGCGGGCGATTGTGAGCCAGCGCCTGGTGCGGCGTTGCGACGGTGACGGTCGCGTGCCGGCGGTCGAAGTGATGATCAATACGGCTTATATTCGCGAATGTATTCTGGTGCCGGAAAAGACGCGATCGATTCGGGACGCAATCGCGGCGGGTACGTCGCAGTATGGTATGCAGACGTTTGACCAGTCGCTGTGGGATCTGTTCCAGGCAGGGCTGGTGAACTACGAAACCGCGCTGGAGAACGCTTCCAACGCTGACGACTTCAAGCTGCGCATGGCGGGTATTGCGTCGACGTCGGATATCTCGCGGCAGTCGATGCAGTCGGCGGGGTTTGGGGGAAGATAAGGCAGGTTTCAGAGTTTCAAGGTTTCANNGAGGACACTGAGGACACAGAGATCTGGAAAATCCTGCTATCAGCCGTCTAATAAAAAGTCCGCTACTCGCTCTTCCTTGGTCGTCTCTGTGTCCTCCGCGTCCTCTGTGGTTTTCATTTGTTTTGTGCTGTGCCCGATTTGCGACTATCGTTGTCCATATGGCATTCCCGCGTCCTAAGAGAAGGACCTATTCCGAAGATGAGTTGTACGAATACGCTGTCGGGGCACTGGCGCGGAGGATGCGTACGGTCGCGGAGCTGAAACGACTGATGCGGGCGCGGATCGAAGAAGCGGATTCGGAATATGGGCAGACGCTGGTGGAGTTGGTGATCCGCCGACTGAAAGATCAGGGCTATCTGAATGACTCGCAATATGCGGCGTATTACTCTTCGCTGCGGCGCGACAATCAAAAGTTTGGGCGGATGCGCGTGATTACGGAACTGAAGACGCGCGGCGTGCATGGGTCGGTGATCGAGAAAGCGGTAGAAGCGGCCTACGACGGAGTGAGCGACGAGAAGCAGGCGCGCGAATTTCTGCGCAAGAAGCGACTGGAGAAACCGAAAGATCAGAAGGAGACGGCGCGCATCTTCCGGCAACTGGCGCGGGCGGGATTCGGCATGAAGACGATTTTCACCATCCTCAAGAAGTGGGACGTCGATGATGATACGTTGACGGCGCTGGAGAGCGAGACGGCGTGAGGGGACGGTCCCAGATCTGAGGCCGAAGAATGGTTCCGTCGTAGCTCGGTTCGACTCGAAGATACTCGCTTCCTTGCGCAAGGCCTCGCGAATATTGCATACTCGCTTGCAAGTTTTCGGGTTCACAAATCGAGGAGGGCATCTATGAAGTCGGTTCTGAAAGGATTTCTGGCTGCATTGGTACTGAGTGCGCTGCCGATCGCGATGGCGCAGGACGTGGCGACGGATACAACAAAGGCTGCAAAAGATACTGCCAAAGCGACCGATAAGGCGGCTAAGACAACGGGGCATGCCACCAAAGTCGCGGCGAAGGACACCGCCAAGGGTACGGAAAAGGCAGCCGACAAGACGGGCGATGCTACCAAAGTAGCGGCGAAGGATACAGCGAAGGGCACAGAAAAGGCCGCTGATAAGACCGGCCACGCCACCAAAGTTGCGGCCAAAGATACAG
>PMUM01000130.1 GCA_003166855.1 Acidobacteriaceae bacterium
TCAAGGATGAAAGTTCTTGCACTCTTCCCGGTGTCAAGGCGATTGACGTCGCGACGTGAAACCAGTCAAATGATGCGGGCGGAGTTATGAATCCAACGCTGTTCGCAATTCTGGCTTCGGTTGGCCTCTTCGTGGGGATCTTGGCTTGCCTTGAGGTCGGGTTCCGCATCGGCCGCAGTTCTGAAAGATCCACGGAGGCAGCCCATGAGGGCATCGGCGTAATCGAAGCTGCGGTGTTTGCCCTGCTGGGACTGCTGCTCGGTTTTTCCTTTTCCGGCGGCACCTCGCGTATGGACACAAAGCGCCAACTCATCGTTCAGGAAGCCAACGCCATCGGCACCGCCTACCTCCGCCTCGACCAGCTTCCGGCCGCGGAGCAGCCGGAAATGCGCCGGTTGTTCCGGCAATACCTCGATGCCCGCCTTGGCGTGTACGAGAAGCTTCCGGACCTGAAAGCTGTGGACCAGGAACTTGCGCAGGCCGCCGAGCTACAGCAGGAAATCTGGTCTCGCGCGGTGACTGCTAGCCGCGGCGACCCCACTCAGAATTCGGCCCGGCTGTTGTTGCCCGCGATCAACGAGATGATCGACATTTCGACCACTCGCACCATCGCCATGCACACGCAATTACCGCCGCTGATCTTCATTCTGCTGACAGTTGTCGCGCTGGTCAGCGGCTTGCTCGCGGGCTACGCCATGGCCAAACGCCGGCGCCGGAGTTGGCTCCATCTGCTGCTGTACGCCGGGGTCATCGCGGTTACGGTCTACGCCGTGCTCGACCTGGAATATCCCCGGTTCGGTTTGATCCGCCTGGACGCGGCCGATCAAGCGCTGCGCCAGTTGCGGGATTCTATCCGCTAGGGCCGGCGTGCGCAACCCGCCGATTGACGGCACGCATCTCAACCAGTCAAAGTAGTGCAGACGGATCGCCCTCGATACGGCCCCCTAACAGCATCTCAGCGTAGGAGTGACTTTCTTGCCGAGCGCCGACACCTCGATCCCGCCCCACTCTACTGGCACCCTGATGCGCGCAACGATCCAACGGACGAAGCGTCTTCTCGTCATCGTCGTTGCCGCCGGGTGCGTTTCCCTGGGGCAAGCTTCCGGGCCGGGCCCGCTGGCTGACCAGCAGCCAACGACGATTCACGGCACCGTAGTCAACTCGGTCACGCACACTCCCATCAGCCGTGCTCTGGTCTATTCAGCCGACAATCGCTTCGCTATGCTCACCGATGGCGAAGGGCACTTCGAGTTCAGTGTGCCCAAAGACGGCAACGAAGGTGGAAATTTTTTCTTCAGCGGTCAACCTCACCAGATGTGGCAGGTTGGCGGCTCGGCCAGCCCCATTTGGCTGATGGCACGCAAGCCGGGCTATTTGGACGATCCCAACGACAGACGCCATGCCGACGTTCTGCCCAGTGGTGACTATACGATCTCTCTCATGCCCGAGGCCCTGATCAAAGGACGCGTCACAATTTCCGAGGCCGATCCTCCCTCGGGCATCAATGTGCAGCTTTACTCCCGGCAAGTACAGGACGGTATGCCCCGGTGGGTGCAGGCGAGCATGGTGCGTGCAAATTCCGAAGGAGAGTTCCGCTTCGCCGAACTTCAGCCCGGTACCTATAAGGTGCTCACGAACGAGTGGATGGACAACGATCCCGTCACCGCTGTCCCCGGTGGCCAGCTCTACGGATTTCCACCCGTCTTTTATCCTGGCGTCGGGGATTTTGCCTCGGCCGCCACGATTCCGCTTACCGCTGGACAGACGGTCCAGATCGATCTTCCCCTGACCCGCCAGCCCTACCACCCCGTATCCATTCCGGTCGCCAATTCGGACGGGAACGGCGGCATGAACATTGTCGTATCGGTTCAGGGACACCGCGGCCCGGGCTATTCGCTCGGCTACATCCCCGGCAAACAGGCCATCGAAGGCAGCCTTCCCAACGGCAACTATCTCGTCGAGGCTAGCAGCTACAGCCAGCCTTCTTCCTCCGGCGCCGTGCATCTCACGGTCGCAGGAGCACCCGCAGTAGGCCCCACAATGACGCTGGTTCGAAGCAGCTCGGTCGAGGTTCGCGTCACGGAAGAGTTCAGTTCCCCGGAGCCGAACAACTTTACGGCGACGTGGAATGTTGCAGGACGCTCCTTCGAAATCCACGGCCCTCGCGCCTATCTCCAGGTTCAACTTGAAAAGGACGAAGATTTCGAGCAGAAGCGAACCGCCTTCCCGCGCTCTCCTACCGGTCCTAACGATGACTCCCTCACTATCGACAATCTTTCGCCCGGAAAATATTGGTTGCGGTCGTCCTCGAACCGCGGTTATGTGGCGGCCGCGACCATGGGTGCGGTCGATCTGCTCCACGAACCAATCATGGTTGCGCCGGGATCGACCACTCCCATCGACATCAAGCTGCGCGACGACTTCGCGGAGATCGACGGAACCGTGACGGGCATCGCGACAGGATCTATTCCAACTCCCGGAGCCCCAGTGCTTCCCATCTTCTTGTTTTGCGTGCCAATGCCGGACGGCGCGGGAGAACTCCAGCAACTCGGAGCTTCCTCTACTGATGGCAAGTTTACGTCGGACCGCATGGTCCCTGGGTCTTATCGCGTCCTGGCTTTCCGGAACCCTCAACCGCATCTTCCCTATCGGGATGCGGAAGCGATGAAGGCATACGACTCTCTGGGTACGGTCGTTCATTTATCTCCCGGCCAGAAAACTACCGTGCAGGTACCGATCATTTTGAGCAGCGAGTGAATTATGGCGACTTCCTCTAACTCAGCCCGCTCATCCTTGCTCCTCACGATTCTCTGTCTGCTCGCTGCGCAGGCATATACGGCCGCGCAGACCGCAGCCGTTCCCCCGGCAATTCCTGCCGACGGCTACAGGGTAGCCGGAACCGTTGTGAGCAAGAGTGACGGCCATCCTCTCGGCCGCGCCCGTGTAACCCTGAGGAACACGGCGGACTCACGGAAGTTTGAATCGCTGGTGACCACGGAAGACGGCAAGTTTGCCTTCCATAGCGTCCCCCCCGGCAAGTACTCACTGACTGGCGCGAAGCGCGGATTCATCACCGCCGCCTACGATCAGCACGAACGCTTCTCCACCGCGATCGTCACCGCCGCCGGGATCGACACCGAGGCCCTCGTCCTGCGCCTCGCTCCCGCGGCCGTGATCAGCGGCAAGATCCTGGACGAATCTGGCGAACCCGCACGCCACGCCTCGGTGACGCTGTATTACCAGGATCACAGCAGCGGCGTCGACCAGATTCGTCAATCTCACGGCGCCCAGACCGACGATCAGGGTGAATACGAGATTCCGTCTTTGACGCCCGGCACCTATTTCTTGTCCGCGAACGCCAAGCCCTGGTACGCCGTTCATCCCCAGACCGATCCATCAGGTCCCCGCTCTCGTCGCAAGAGCCAGGCGGATGCTCCCGAAAACTTCGATCGGTCCCTCGACGTGACCTATCCGGTCACCTACTACTCCGATGTCACCGAAACGGAGAGTGCGACACCGATTCCCATCCGCGGCGGCGAGCATTTGCACGTCGACATTCGCTTGAATCCCGTTCCATCTCTCCATCTCCTCTTTCATGTGCCGGTCCTCGGCAATCATGGCTATGTTGTTCCCCAGCTCGAGCAACCCGCTTTTGATGGCTCCACGTTCTTCCAGACCGACAGCACACGGATGGTTTCGCCTGGATTGATCGAGATCGCGGGCGTTCCCGCCGGCCGCTACAACATTCTCATCCACCAGCCTGGACAGCCAGGACTCTCGGTACGAATGAACGGAGTCGATGTCACCAAAGACCACGAAGTGATCAACACCAACAGCGCCGAAGCTATGAGCAGCGTCAAAGTTTCGGTGAAAGTGGCCGGGGCAACCACGCTTCCAGATCGGCTTGCGATTGGGTTGCGTTCGTCGGCCAGGAGCCTTGCGGGATGGAAGTTAGTCGACGCCAAGGGAGAAGCGGAACTGCCACAAATCGCGGCTGGTCGTTACGAAGTAGCGGCGTGGGGCCCTCCGCAGCCCTACTCGGTCCAACAGATGTCGGCAGAGGGTGCAACGGTTTCGGGCCACACTTTGATTCTGCCTCTCGGCGCTTCCGCCGCCGTGTCTCTGACGTTGGTGGCCGGCAGTTCGAACATTGCAGGCACGGCGAAGCGCGCGGACAAGCCTTTCGCCGGAGCGATGGTGGTGCTGGTTCCGAAAGAGGTTTCGAACGATCCGGAACAGAATCGCGACCTGTTTCGCCGCGACCAGAGCGACCTCGATGGGACCTTCAGTCTGCAAAATGTAGTTCCTGGTTCCTACACTCTGCTGGCCATCGAAAACGGATGGGATCTGGATTGGTCACAGCCCTCCGCCCTTGCGCCTTACTTGGCTCAGGGGCGCACGATTGAGGTCGGGAGCCAGGTTGGCCGGTCCATGAAGATCGCCGAAGGCGTCGAAGTTCAGTCCAAATAGATCGCACGCCCATTTTCACTGCTTCGGTTTGCGATTGCCGGGTGCCCCATTTCTCGCGCGCTTTTTTCGCGAGAAGTGGTAACTTTCGCCCGGACCGCACCGAGGGGAGGCTGGCACTTCGCTCTTATCGCTGACCAGCCCCTGTTAGAATCCGGCCCATGTCCAGACGCGCGATCAGGACTACATCTCGCATCTCATTTCTTCTTTGCGGGCTGATTTCGCTTTTCACAGCCGTTCCTTACGTGGCGCTGCGGGGCATCGACTTGCCGGTTCAGAGCGAATGGGTTGTATTTGTGGTTGCGCTAGCGCTGGTGGGCGTTTTCAGCGTGGTGGTCGGGCTGCTGCCCCGCTCGTGGATCGCGAAAGCCTGCAAGAAAGATCGGGACGACGAACAGTTGTTTTCAGCGCCCCTCAAACTGCTCGGTGGCTTTGCGGCTATTTCCTATCTGGTGGCGGTGGTCGCCTATCTCGCTCCGCATCGCTGGAATCTCGATCCTCAACTCATGCTTGTGCTGTGTCCGATGTATCTCGTGAAGATGACGTTCGATCCCCCGGCGGGGACAATCTTCTTGCTGCTGGCACCTATGAACGCGGCGGTGTACGGATCACTGGGCCTCATCGTGGGATATGCACGGCTGGCCTTCGGTAAACGAACCTCAAGTTGAACTCCATGAAACGGACGGCAGGCAGGCCCAACCGTTCGTTTCAGGGATAATCTCGCCCCCGATAATCCCGTGCTCGATAGTCCCGTGCCGATGGTCCTGTGGAAGAGCGGCCCTTCGAGGGCCGCGTTACGCACCCCAATCAGGACCGGCCTTCAGGCCCCGTGTACCGTCTTGGACTCGCCGCGCCCTACGCCCCATCACGACCGCGGCTGCCCCATCCGTCACGGTTTTCGACAGGTGGGAACCCCTGCTGCTGGCAGAGAGCGTTGTCGCACCGGATCATTCCAAGAAAAACATCCCGGATTGAGGTCCGTTGTGCCCACCCTTCGAGCGAAGGTTGGGGCGGCCGATTTCTTCACGAGATACACGTAGTGCAAAGGTGGGCCAGTCCCCTGTCCCCCCGGATGGAATCCTATGTCTACTGCAAACTCAGTCTTGGTTGCCCGTGAAAGTCCCCGTGCACGGTGACGCGCTGCTGCCGCAGTTATAGTAGCCCGTGAATGTTCCGGACATGCTGCCATTGCCGGCGGTGCCTGTACCTTGAAGAATGATGACGCTACCTTCCGTGTTCGGGGCTCCATACCACTCGACATAGACCAGAGCGACCGGCGCTTTATCGGTGTTTGGATCGTACGGAACTCCCAACAAAATGCTCTGCGGTGTGCCCCCGGCGTCTCCGTTCTGCGGAGGAACCATTCCTGTGCCTGAGATGGACCCCACACCGGTGTAGCCGTTCGCACCGATGCAAGTCGGCCCCAGAACCGTCGGCGGGGTCACGTTGTTCACACTGACCGCCAATGTACAAGGGACTTGCACGGGAACCAGCCCTGCTTGGATGGTGGCGCTGGTGAGGTTAATCCCCTGCGCTGGCGTGATCTGTATTTTCCAGTTCCCTCTCAGGTACGTTGGCGTGGGCGTGCTCGGCTTCGTCGCGCATCCCGTCAAAGCCGTCAAGGTAAAGACGACAACCAACATCCGTTTCATGGTTCTCCCCATCGCCTTTGAAGCCCTCGCTCGAAAACAGCCGCGAAAATGGCGCATCACAATTGCAACAAATTCGTGAGTGACCCGGGGGAGGAGGAAGAGCTACTGCATTACCATGTTCTCTGTTTTCGAACCCGCACACGCTATCACCACACCGCCCACTTTGCAAACGATCCGGCGAGAAGGTAGTGGCTCAATTCGATTTCCACAGGCGTTAAGCAGGATTCTGTTGCTTGCCGTGACAGGGCTGGCGGCGGTGTGCCTATTTCATCGATATTCCCCACCCACAATTTCCAAATGGTTTTCCGATGGGCAGCAGAACGAAGCAGTAGGTCGTTTCGTAAGGTTCGATACGCGGTTGGAAAACATCGCGATATTTGACAGCGCCGACGATATAGATTTGCCAACGTCCTTGCTTCCAAAGGCCTTCTTGTTCTTTCGTGATTATCGGAGTTTCAGTTCCAACTGTCATAGATACATTTGGATTGTTGTTCAATATTGCCCCAGCATTATCGGGGTAAACTGGCTTCCAGGTTTTAGCCTTCTCGGCGGCAACTTCGGGTGGCCCGATTTCCAAATGGGATGGGGTCGCAATTACTTCGGTAGCTGGCGTTTTTCCACTATTAATCACGTCAACGGAGAGGTTAACGCTGACCTTATCGTTATCAACAGGGAAAAAGATGAATTGCCTCTCGCGTCAGAGAGCGATGCTTTTGGTCCGGCCCAGAGATAGGTCTTTCGTCGGTCCGGAATTGTTTTTGACTTTCTGCAATCCCCGAAGCCGCAGTCTCGGCGGCACTCTTGGCGGCTTTGGCAGCGTTTTGTGTAGAACATCCCTGCCACGCAGTCAGTCCGGCATATATCGTGACGATAAAGAGGGTGATGCATTCCATGACAAATGTCTTCTTCTCATGGGCAGCGTCCTCTTTGCGCTCGGTTTTGTGCTCTTGTGTAAGGTCTGGTGGTCGCTTAGCTTCAATTTCTCCACTAACATTAATGTTGCCGGATACGTGGCGCTCGTGATCGGCTGCTTTTGTTTGATTTGGATCAGCATGGCGTTGGTCGACATCGGCCTTCACCTTTTGTCTGTCATCTCGTTTCATAGTTAGGAACCTGTGTGCCAAATATCTAATTACGCCATCCAGGAAAGAGCGCATAATCACCGCATGAAGGAACCAGAATACAGGGAAGGGCCGGAAGCGCAGGGGAAGTTATTGCGCTGCCAATTTTACTCGGCTAGAGCTTTCAGCACCATGTTGTTTTCAGCGCGATTGAGCCACTACCGGCGGGAAGGTAGGTGGGTCAGCGCAAACTGACCCACTACCGGCAAGAGGCTTCGCTCGCCGCGCCGAGGTGGGGGACATTCCCAAAACGGGAACGGCCTCCAATTTTCTCCGCGAGTTCGTCACTTTCGCGTTGACTTTGCCCGTTCACAAAGTGAATCCTAGAAATTGCACCATAGCTCCTTGACACACCGACGGAGGCGTAACTCTTTTAGATGGAAGATTTTGCCCCTAAGTTATTGTCGCCCTTAGATTTTGCCGAGTTTTTCCGCTAAGTCAATGATTCCAATACACCGAGGGGGAGGGGGGGTACCCGGCAATTACTAAACAGTAAACACCCGTTCCAAATCGGGAATCAACCGCATTCCCTCCCGCCCGTTTCTTCCTTCCTGTACCTTCGACGCCTTCTGATCTTTTGACAAATCAACAAACAACATCAACAATCATCGGCGATCCCAAGGAGCCCGCATGCTCGACCGCCGTCACTTCCTCTCCTCCGCCGCGACTGGAGTCGCTGCATCTCTCGCCTTCCGCAGTAAGCTCTTCGCGCAGCTCCAGAAGGTTCCGCCGCTGCCCGACCGTTCTCTGCTCGACAAGAACGAAGACGCCTTCTGGGCCGAGATGCGCAAGCAGTTCATCATCCCTGACGACGAGATCTACCTGAACAATGGAACCGTCGGATCGAGTCCCGTGCCTGTCTTGCGCGCCATCTTCGACGGTTACAACACTACCGAGAAAATGGATCAGCAGGATCCCGAAGACTATCCGATTTGGGGATACGCCGCGTGGAACGAGTTCCGCGACCCGCTCGCCGCCTTCGTCGGCTGCAAGCGCGACGAGATTGCTCTGCTGCGCAATGCCACCGAGGCGAACAGCTACATCGCCAACGGAATCGATATGCAGGCCGGAGACGAGGTGCTGATGACCGATCAGGAGCATCCCGGAGGCGAGCATCCCTGGGACCTGAAGGCCAAGCGCTATGGCATCGTCATCAAGAAGGTCACGCTTCCCCGCCCTGTGAAGGATGCCGCGCAGGTTCTGAATCTGTTTAACGATGCGATCACGCCGCGCACGCGCGTGCTGTTCTTCAGCCACATCACGACGTTCTCCGGAGTCGTGTTGCCCGCGAAAGAACTTGCCGCATTGGCGCGGAGCAAAGGAATTCTGTCGGCGGTCGATGGAGCGCACGTTCCCGGCATGATGCGCCTCAACATCAGCGACATCGGGTGCGACCTGTATTCGGCGAGCCCTCACAAATGGCTGATGGCGACAAAAGGAACAGGGTTTTTGTATGTGCGCGACGAAGTGATCGACCGCGTCTGGTGCACCATCGCCACCGAAGGCTGGGACGACACGAAGATCCGCGCCGAACGCTTTCAGCGCATCGGTAGTTCGAATGTGCCCGCACTATGGGGGTTGCGCGCATCGATCAAACTGGCGAACGATATTGGCATGGACCGCATCGAGCGCCGTCATCGCCAATCGGCCGACTACATCCTCGGCGAAATGAAGAAGCGTGGCGCCGAGAGCTGGACTTCGCCCGACCCGGCGTTGAGGTGCGCCATTGTCAGCGTGAACTGCCCGCCCGTTCCGCGCATGGATCTCGAGAACTGGATGTGGAAGACGCACAAGATCCGCATCCGCGGCGGCGACCCGAACAAGCTGCGCCTCTCGACTCCCTACTACTTGCAGAAGAAGGACATCGACCGCTTCCTGGACAAGTTCGACGAGTACAAGAAGAGGGCCGGTCTCGCCTGAGGCTTCTGCCCATGCATCTGGATGTGGTTAGCACTCAAAAACAAAGCGCGGGCGAACATGCCCGCGCCTGCCTGGTACGTTTTAGCACGACGTTAGTCGTAGTACTCCAAGCCCAGGTGCGTGATCAATTCCTCGCCCTTGAGGTGACGGAGCGTGTTCTTCAGCTTCATCAGCTGGATGAAGAGATCGTGCTCCGGATACAGGCCCGGAGGCGTCATGGGGGACTTGAAGTAGAAACTGAGCCACTCCTGAATGCCGAGACCGCGCAGTTCGGAAGTACGCTTCGCCAAGTCGAGGAACAGGACGAGGTCGAGCACGATCGGCGCGGCTAGGATGGAGTCGCGGCAGAGGAAGTCGACTTTGATCTGCATGGGATAGCCGAGCCATCCGAAGATGTCGATGTTGTCCCAGCCCTCTTTGTTGTCGCCGCGCGGCGGGTAATAGTTGATGCGGACTTTGTGGTACATGTTTCCATACAGTTCGGGATAGAGTCCCGGCTGCAAAATGTGCTCCAGCACGCCCAGCTTCGATTCTTCCTTGGTCTTGAACGAACCAGGATCGTCCAGCACTTCGCCGTCGCGGTTGCCGAGGATATTGGTGGAGTACCATCCGCTCAGGCCGAGCAGGCGGGCTTTGAACGCGGGCGCCAAAACCGTCTTCATTAACGTCTGACCGGTTTTGAAATCCTTGCCGCAGATCGGCGCTTCGTTCTTGCGGGAAAGCTCAAGCATGACAGGCAGATCGACGGTGAGGTTCGGCGCACCGTTGGCGAATGGGACGCCTTCCATCAGCGACGCGTAGGCGTAGATCATCGAAGGCGCGATCATTTCGTCGTTCTCTTTCAGCGCCTTCTCGAAGGCCTTTACCGACTGGTGCGCTTCGGTGGGCTCGATGTAGGACTCGGTCGATCCGCACCACATGGTGACGAGGCGACTGGCGCCGCTGGTCTTGCGGAAGTCGCGAATATCGTCGCGCAACTGCTCGGCAAGATCCATTTTTGTCTTGCCCTTCTTCACGTTGGGACCGTCGATCTTCTTCACGTAGTTGTGATCGAACACGGCCGCGCGTGGTGTAATCGTGGAGAGGAACGGCTTCAACTGCTCGAGCAGGCGGTAGTCAAGGACGCCAGCATTGGAGGCGGCTTCGTACATGTTGTCATTGAAGATGTCCCATCCGGTGAAGACCAGATCGTCGAGCGTGGCGAGCGGGACAAATTCTTTTACTTTGGGCGAGCGCCCGTCGGTGCGCTTGCCGAGGCGCACGGTGCCCATCTGCGTGAGCGATCCGATGGGCTTGGCGAGGCCTTTGCGAATGGCCTCGACGCCGGCGACGAATGTGGTTGCCACCGCGCCCATGCCGGGGATCATTACGCCGAGTTTGCCTTTGGCGGGTTCGATGGTGCCCTTAACCGTCTCCATGCGCGACTTTTTCACGCTGCTGGTGCGGGCAGCCAATTTCATCTCCCGGCTGGCGCGCTCGGCGTGAGCGAGGGCGGTTTCCCGGTGCTCATGCTCTCGTGCTGACGCCGATGTTGCGAACTGCTTGCGATGGCGGCGGCCATCGGCATCCCACCAATCGGCCATGAAGACTCCCGGGCGTTTTTGATACATTGGCTCCCTCTCTGGTGGCGGTGGCTGGTCACCGCCACCGCGACTGAGAATCATCTCACTTCTGACGGGAGTTTGGCAAACCGTCAATGCCAAGCGTGCAGAATCGCGGTTCAACGGATCCGCTCTGGCATTGAACGGACTTTCGGCTTTTGTTGCGGAGTCGCCGGGCTTCGCCCCATCGGCTCGCGGGTGCTCGCTCAGGGCGGGCTCTGGCGAGACAGCCGAGGCNNGTTTGCGTGCCAGCCGTGTTTGCGGCATGCAATTCTTATTGACCCCGTTGATCTCCACCTCAGCCTGAGCCCACGCCATCCGGACTCGCGCCGGTAGTGTGCTCTTCAGACGAGTTCTTCACAAAGAAGACAAAAGGAGATTCCATGAAAACCACTCGCAACTACGTGTATGCCGCGCTGCTCGCGGCAAGCGCTCTGACCTTCACACCTAGCGTGGCTTCGGCGCAGGAGTCGGCGCGCGGCAAGTTCACGTTGACTCACGAAGCGCATTTGGGGAATGCCACACTCGCGGCCGGAGATTACGCGTTTTCCTTCGATCCCGACAACGGTACGCGCATGCTCAGTATCAGCAAACTGAGCGGGGCGCGCACCGGATATATGGTGCTGGTTTCCGATACGGATGATTCGAAGCCGTCGGATCAGAGCCGGCT
>PMUM01000099.1 GCA_003166855.1 Acidobacteriaceae bacterium
TGCCCCATTTCTCGCGCGCTTTCTGCGCGAGAAATGGGGATTTCCGAGGGCCACGCACTCACCGACCACCACTTATCCAACTGCCGCACCCGTTCAAAATCCGTCCCAGCCACCACAATCGGCTGCCCATCGCTAGTCCGCGCCACGACCAGCCCAAACGGCGCCGCGATCCCACGCCCCGCCAGAACGGAATCCACCTGCGCGAGCGTATTCACGGGAAGGGAAGCGCCGCCCTTGCCAACCAGAATAATGTTCGCTCCGTAGTTGCGGAACTCCCGCCGCAGCTTTGCCTGCACATCCACATAAAGATTCAGCATGGCCGTAGCCACCGCCGCGGCCACTACCATTGCGAACAGGGCAGACACGGCCCGCCCGCGCCGCAGCACCGCCGCCCGCACCAGCATGCGCAGAAACATCGAGGTGTGCGGACCGCGAGCCCGACTCGCCGCCAGATCCCGTGCCGAGTGTGACATCCTCACGTCTACCCCAGGCGCGCTCATAGTTCCCCCCGCAGCGCAAACACCGGGTCCAGTCCCACCGCCCGCCGGATCGCCGCCGCGCTCCCCGCAAACGTCACCATCACCGCAATCGCCAGGATCACCGGCAGCAGTACCGGCGGAATCGAAATATCCGAATTGAAGATCGAGTGCCCGATCTGATGTGCCAGACCAGAGCCCACGACGAAACCAGCCAGGCCGCCAATCAAGGCCAGCAGCGTAGCCTCGGCGAAAAAGATTGCCGCCACCGTGAGCTTGCTCGCGCCCAGAGCCTTCATCAATCCAACTTCCGCCCGCCGTTCAAAAATCGTAGTCGCCATCGCCGCCGACACCGCCAGCGCCGACGCAAACAAAGCAGCCAGCGTGATCAGGAAAATCAGTCCCTCAATGCGCGTCAGCACCGCACCCTCGTTCTGCGAAACCTGCCGGATCTGCTCCGCGTGCGAGTGCGACATGGCCTCAGTCAACTGCAGCGCAATCGCCTGGGGATAAGGCGTGCAATACCACCGGTCGTAAATTGCTCCCGACAAGCTCTTCGGATCGCGCCGTGCAAACGCGTCCTCGGGCTTTGTGAGAGCGCTTACGTAAACTCGTTTCACCGCGCCCGGCCTGCCCAGAATCTCCTGAGCCACAGCAAGCGGTGCCACGACTTCATCGTCTTCGGTCCCACCCGTAGAAAGAATCCCGCTCACTCGCAATTGCCGGCCCGCCAGAGTGATCTGATCTCCGGGCTTCGCCCTCAAACGCGCAGCCAGCCGTTCGCCCAGTAAAACGTCCCGCGAGGAATCCTCCGGCCAAGCCCCGGAAACTTTCCACCACGGATACGTCGAGCGCACGCCGGTCGTGAACTGGTCCGTCCCGAACGAAACTTGCTTCGCAAAGTAAGTTCCCAGCAGCGTCACGTCCTGCTGCTTCCGGTTCTGCTCCAATGCAGTATTCACCGGAAGCATGGGCGCGAAGCCCGTGATGTTGTTGTGCCAGAAAATCCCTTTGATCTTGGGCAGGTCGCCTTCGTCGAGAAAAGCCCCATCGGTAGGAGGCTTGAGGTTTACCCCGCCAATTTCCACGTCCAGCGAATCTTCCTGCGGGGTCACAACCAGGTTGGCGCCGATGGTGCGCAGCTCGCGATTGATCTTGTCGCCGATGTCGGTCGCCACGGCGATCATTGCCGTCGCCACGGTCACGCCCAGCGTAATGGCCGCGCCCGCCAGCAACTTGCGCCGTTTCTGGCGCCGGAAGGATTCGTATACGAGCCTGACGAACATCGCTTACTGTTGCGCGAACATGCGACCGCCCGCCGCAACGTCCGCCTCCTCAATGATGACAGCGTCTGCCGTCTGCGTTGCCTTCAGCGGCACGGGATTGCAGCCGCCCGCCGTCCCCACCGACTGCGGATTAATCGGCGCCGCGCAATTCTTGCAGACCACACCGTTGGCACTCTTGTAAAAGCCAACCGACCCGCAAATCTCGCAGGCGTCAAACACAGTCGCGATCTTTCCATCCGGCTTCTGATACAGCCAGAAGCGGATCGCCGTCCCGTTCTCCTTCGCCTGGAAGCGGTGCAGGTCGCCATCCGAAATCTGTGCCAGCGGAATCGTCACCCGCCCATTCGTGAACGTGACCTCGGTCCCGGCGGGAATGTTGCTGACACTCTTGGCGTACACGAATTCCGCCGTGATCAGCGCGATGAACACAAACGAAAAAGTAAGCACGGAAATCATCCACATGCGTTCGCGGCGGGCGCTCCACGCGGCCTTGCGGCGTTCCGCTGGGGAAGCCGTAGCGGCCAAAACCGGTTCACGGCGCTTGGCCTCAAACAGAATCATCAGCGCTGCCAGGGCAAACACAGTGACAAAAAAGAACCAGTCATTGCTGACGATCGGTCCAATCAGCGCCATCTCGCGCTTGGACGAGGCAATCACTCCGCTTTCCGAAAGTTCATGCAGCCCTGAGATCAGCAACTGCGCCGCCACCAGGAACATGATGGCCGTCGTGACTTTGAAGAACTTCTGCAGGTTGATACGCACGCTGCCCTTGACGAACATCACGCCAAACGCAATGGCGGCCAACAGTCCCAGCAGCGTACCCAGAAAACTCATCAGCTCGGTCGAGTTCAGCGACACCGCGGAGAGAATCAGCACGGTCTCCGCGCCCTCGCGCAGCACCATCAGAAATATGAAAACGAACAGCCCGATCCACGCGTCGTTGCCCGCCAGCAGACCGACCTTGCCCTCGATCTCGCCCTTCAATTTGCGCCCCGTCTTCACCATGAAAACAACCATGGTGACGACGAAGAAGGCGGCGACCAGCATGACCCAGCCTTCAAAAACATCTTCGTTCAAATGCGTGCGCGAAATGACCACGGCCACGCCAATACTGCCGAGGAACGCAGCCGCAAGAGCGGCATACACCGTCTTGCGCAGTTCCTGCCGCCCGATCTTGGTCAGGTAAGCCAGGGTGATGCCGACAATCAGCGCCGCCTCCACCCCTTCGCGAAGCGTAATAATGAATGCCTGAAGCATTTAATCCGTGCCTGCCATTTTGAAAATGAATTTCAATTTCAACTTCAAGGATAGTCTCCCCGCGCCGCGACAGTCAATCCGCCACCTCACAACCGCCTGTGATTAGGATCACACGGTCGGAATAACGCCTTGAATGGCTTCTAGACGCAGGGAAGGACCTGCGCGCCTCGCGCTGGAAGGGAAGCTCCTTCGTGCCCTCCGTGGTTGAAGCTTTTTCGCGGCCTATCGAGAAGCTTGACCCGCATCAACCTCAAGGCTAGCCTGATGAAACGACTTCCTGATGGGGAGGATGCGCCCATGCCTTTTTCATCCTTTTTCTTGCTCGCCCTGGCGATCCCGTTCCTGCAGTCCTCGGAACGCTCGGGAATCACAATCATTGTGCAGTCGAGTGTGGGAGGAAACCAGGCCCAGAGGACGACCTACATCCAGCCAGACCGGCAGCGCATGGAATACCGGAATTCCTTCGGAGGAAGACACGGAATCGAACTCACTCAGGGCCCGCGGTTGGTACGGATCGTGCGCTGCGACCTTGGACAATCTTTCGAACTGAATCTTGACACGCAGGAATACACTGCCGCGCCGTATCCTCCTAAGCCGCTGACCCCGGATGAACTCAAAGCACGCGGCCTAGACACTCGCATCCAGCAGCCCGCCACGCCGACCATCCGGGTGGAAATCAAAACCACCGACACGGGCGAGCGGAAAGAAATCTTCGGGCGCACGGCCCGTCATGTCGTCACGACAACCACCCAGACTCCACTCGCAGGCTCGCACTCCTCGCCGCAGGAGTCAGTTGCCGATGGCTGGTACATCGACTTCGACCAGCAGCTCTCCTGTGACCCCAAGCGGACCGGATCGGGCCACGGCACCATGTTCGGCTACGTGAGTGTGGGCGGTGGGAAAGTGCCCATGGAAAAACCGGAATTCGTCACGATCGGGAATCGAGAGATGGGCTTTGCGCTGGATCTGACCCAGACCTCAAAGAGCCCGTCCAATCTCCCCGACGGCACCGTCACCCGCTTCGAGACGCATGTGACCCAATTTGAGGAAGGGCCGCTCGATCCGGCCGTCTTCGAGATTCCTCCGGGCTTCAAACAAGTGCACCGCATCGAGCGCAACCCGCCGCCGTCGGCCCTCGGCAGTCATCCCTGAGAACCGTGCGTCGCGCGGCGGCCACTGCTCTCACCAGATCCGCACTCGCTCCCCCGGCGCCAGAAATAGTTTCTCTCCCGCCTTCACATCGAACGCCGCATACCACGCGTCGATGTTGCGCACCGTAGCAGCCCGGTACTCACCGGGAGCATGCGGGTCCGTCATGACCTGTTGCCGCAACGCGGCCTCCCGCGTTTTCTCTCCCCAGTTCTGGCCGAACGCAAGAAAGAATTGCTGATCGCCCGAGAATCCGTCCTCAACAGGCGCCGGCTTACCCGAGAGCGAAGCCCGATACCCGTCATACGCTGCCGCAATTCCCGCCACGTCGGCAATGTTCTCCGACAGCGTCTGCTTGCCGTTGATGGCCAGATCAGGAAATGGCTTATAGGTGTCATACTGCGCGGCCAGTTGCGCCGTGGCCGCCTCAAAATGTTTCAGATCCTCGGGAGTCCACCAGTTCCGCACCCGCCCTTTCGAATCGAATGCAGCCCCCTCCGAGTCGAAGGTGTGGCTGATCTCATGTCCAATGACCGTTCCGATCGCGCCGTAATTGTCCGCCGCCGGCGCCTGCGGATCGAAGAACGGAGGCTGCAAAATCGCCGCCGGAAAATTCAGCGCATTCTGCAGCGGGAGGTTCACCGCGTTTACCGTCTGCGGCGTCATCGACCACTCGTGACGGTCCACCGCTTTGCCCAGACGCGCGATCTGGCGCTGGTAGTCCGCTACATTCCCCCGCCACAGGTTGCCGAAAATGTCATCCGCCTTCACTTCGAAATTCGAATAATCGTGCCACGTCTCCGGATAACCCACTCCTACGTAAAGCGTCGAAAGCTTGGCCTCCGCCTCTGCCTTGGTCGTCGCGTCCATCCATGAGAGTGCTTCAATCCGTTTGCGAAATGCCGCAATCAGATTGGCCACCATGGCTTCCACCTGCGCCTTCGCTTCCGGAGAAAAATAGCGCTTGGCGTAGATTTGGCCGATCACATCGCCCAGGTATCCATCCACCACGAACACCCCGCGCTGCCATCGCGGACGCTGCTGCTGCGCACCCGAAAGTGTCTTGCCAAAAAACGCAAACCGCTCCAGCGCCACCGCCTTCGGCAGCACTCCTCCATAGTTCTCGATCACGTGATACGCCAGCCAATGCTTCCATGTATCGAGAGGAGTAGACCCCACCAAAGCCGCTTCGCCAGTGAACGCCTCCGGCTGCCAGACAATGAAACTGCTTTGCTGGCTCAGCCCGGCTCCGCGAAAATACTCCGCCCAGTCCAACCCGGGCGCCTTCGCCGGAAAGTCTGCCTGCGTCCACGTATTGTTGGCGTTGTGGATGTTCTCGTTATCCGCGAGGGTGCGATGGGTCTGCGCAATCGCGTGCTCGAGTTCGAGAATTCGTCCCGCCCGCGCATCCGCGTCCGAGAATCCCGCCAGCTTCAGCATGGCGGCAATGTGCGTCTGATACTGCGTGCGGATCTTGCCCATATCCTCGCTGTCGGAAAGGTAATACTCGCGGTCCGGCAGATGCAGTCCGCCCTGCATCAGATAACCCGTATAGTGCTCCGAATCGTTGAAGCCCGGCGCCACCCACAGCCCAAAAAGATTCGACGTGTGATAGTTCGTGTTGTTGAGTGCGTCCACGTCCGCACGCAGGCTTTCCCCGAGAACACGCGCCAACTCGCGCTTGTCTTTGATGGCAGCGATCGCCTCCAGATGCGGGTGAAGCGGCGTCAATCCTTTGGCCTCGATTCCAGCCTCGTCCATGTACGAGTTGTAAAGGTCAGCCACCTTGCGCGTGGCCGATCCGGCGGCCGGATTGGACTTCGCGACCTCCGCAATCAAGTCGGCTATGCGCTTGTTGCCCACGTCGCCCAGTTTCGTCCAGACGTCCACCCCGACGCGATCCGGCGGAATCTCCGTGCGTTTGATCCATTCGCCATTGGCGTAATGATAAAAGTCGTCCCCCGGTGTCACCGAGCGGTCGATATTGGCCACGGCAATGCCATGCGCCTCTTGGGCAGACAACGCTGGTGGGCACGCGGCGACCGCAAACAGGACTGCACTCGCCACAGCGAGTTTCAAAACTCCAAAAGTCGCTTTCATGAATGACTCCGCTATAGTTTCGATCGTACTGTGTGCTGCCTTTAAGTCTACTGCCACTCGCACCGAATCGAGGGAAAGGCCAAACTCTTCCTGTCACCCGCACAAAAACCTCGTCGCAGTGTTGATTGTGTTTCGCGCGGGTGTCCTGATGATAAGACGCGCCAGCTTATAGACGTTTCAGAAACGCATTCGCTTCCGTGATGTGGGGAAACAATCTCTCTTCCGCCTGAAACTCCGCCGAGTGCACGCACCGCCGGCTTCCCCGCAGCTTCACCGGATGCTTCAGGTGCAGCATCTCGTGGTACACGATATATTCCAGCACATACGCCGGCACGGCGAAGTGATCGAAGATACCGCTGATGATGATCGCATTGTGCGCCGGATCATAATGCCCCAGAATGCGCCGGGTCTTCGTCTGGCTCCAGCTCATGCGCGGCCGCGCCATCAGCCCGTGAAAGAACCGCGTGTTGAGTTTCTCAAACACCGCGTCCAGATCATAAAAGTGTCCCCGCGCCGGACGCAGCCGCTTGCGCCCCCGAATCTGCCGAACGAGATGCGTCTTGCGCACGATCTCATGGCTCGCCACATACTTGCGATAGCGCGCCGCCTGCCCGCGATCAATCGGCTGCCGGTACATCTTGGCCAGCAGAATATGCGCGATTGCCCGCAACACGCTGTCCGGCGCGCCTTCCAGCAGATCCGAAAGCCGCACCAGCAACTGCCCCTCGCGCAGCCGGATCGTGTTATTCACGTTGGCAAATGCAAAAAATTCAATTTTTAGCTCTGGGATGGAAGATGCAGGACGCAGCTCCCGATAAGTTTCCTGAAAGATTTCGAGCAGCCCTTCACGCACGGTAAGCCTAGGTTAGCACGACAGGGTCGCAGGTCTTAGGTTTTAGGGATCTGCCGACGATCTCACAGCCTAAAACTCGAGACCTAAGACCGAATGCCTAAGACCTAAGACCCAGCCCTATTCCGGCTTCCCATTCTTCGCGCTCGCATTCGGATTCAGCTTCTTATGCTTCGCCGCATCTTCCTGGTCCGCCAGCAGTTTGCGATGCTCGTCCGCAGACGTATCCACGGTATCGAGAACGTTCGTCAGAACGAACTCGTACTGCCGGGCCTCCGCCGCCGGAACATCGGCCGCATCCTTCAGCGCCCGCAGCTTGGCCTGAAACTCCGTGTCGGCCTCAATCACCAGCTTCAGAGGCTTGCGGATGTCATCCTTGCGGTCGACGTAGGTATCGATGTTGTCGTTCAGTTCGTCGTACAGCAATTGAACATCGTCCAGCAGGTCATGCGTCTGTTGCGGACGATTCTTGGTCTTGGGATCGCTCCGCATCTCTTCCAGTTTCGCCAGTCGCGCCCGGGTGAACTGGACATAAAGCGTAAGCCGCTGTTTCGGTTCCCAACTGGCATCTCGGATCTGGTCGATCTCCGCTTGCGTCAGCGGTTCGCGGTGGCGCTGGGCCTGCGCCACGGACGCCCCCGCTACTAACAGCACTACGCACATCCACGACCGAAGCAGGGAAGTAGTCATCTTGCTCCTTTCGGAAACATAGCCATCAGCAGATCATCCCGCACTCGTTGCAGACGGTTGACGGCGTCTCGCACCGGCGCCTGGTCGTCATGACCCAGCGAGTGCATCAGTTCTGTCAGCTTGCGTGCCATCGTGCGCACCGCGATCTCCGCCTGCTTTTGATACTTGTGCGATTGAATCGCATAATCCCGGGCCAGTTCCGAATATGCGACCACGTCCACCAACGCGGCCTGGCCCTTCTCGAACTCGCTTGCCGCGTATTCCTTGTCGGCCTCCGCCAATTGCTTCTGCGCAATCTGTACACACAGATGAGGCCGGTCCCCAACGCTCGTGGAAGAAAGCTTGGCCTTCAACTGCTCGACGGAAAGATCGCTGTTGGACGCAGCGTGCGCCGTCACCGCAGCCAGCGCCACGACCAGTGTGACCGCTCCCCACATTCGCAATCTGTACTGCACCCCAAGCATGATTCCAGCCCCGCGGCGAACTATTTTTTGGGCTCAAGTGCGATGAGCCGGTGCTTCGCCTGCCATTCCTGTTCAGGATACTTCCCATGAGCCGAATTGAGGAAGAGGTGAAAATTCTGCACCGCCCGCTTCACATCTCTCAGATGGTCATAGGCCGAAGCCCGCAGGAAATATGTGACCGGCTCCTCCGGCACGTATTTCACCCGCATATCGAGCGCCTTCAAGGTCAGCGGATAATCTTTGTTCGCACTGGCGGCAAAAGCCAGGTCGCCATAAGCCTCACCGAAATCGGGTTTAAGCTTTACTGCCGTCTCGAATTCCTTCTGCGCCTCTGCGAACTTCTTCTGTTCGACCAGCGCCTTGCCCAGACTCTGATGAAGCGCCGCATCGTTGGGACTGCCCGCGAGAAGCCCGCGATAAGCCGCCTCGCCCTGATCATATTTCTTGGCAATCACGTAGAGATCAGCGAGATCGCGTTGCAGCGAAATATCTGCCGGAGCCAGCTTCTCGCCCGCCTGCAATTCGGCAATCGCCTCGTCGTACTTACCGTCCGCCGCCAGCACGCGCCCCAGTTGGATACGCGCGTCAGCCTGCTCGGGATGCGCCGCCACAAGTTTTTTCAGCTCCGCTTCAGCTTCCGGCACACGGTGCCCTCGCATGTAGATATTGGCCAGTCCCGTCAGCGCATCGGAAGACGGACCCAGCGCGAGTGCCTGCTGGTATTCGCTCTCCGCGTCTGCAAACTTGTCCTGTTTTTCCAGCAGCGCTCCCGCAGCCAGATGTGGCTCGGGATCCTTTGGCTGCAACGCTGCCGCCTGCCGGTAGTCGGCAATGGCTTCCTCGGGCTTGGTCGCTTCGAGCACATGCGCGAGAGAAATCCAGGCCCTCGCATGGCCCTCGGCAACGTGACTGGTGGGCTTGAGTTGCGTGGCGGCCAGCAGGTATTGCGCGGCCTCGGGCTGTCCAGCCTTGGCAAGCTGCAGCCCCAGATTCAAATTCGACTCAAAAACATCCGGCTTCGCCGCTACCGATTTGCGGTACGCCGCAATCGATTCGTCCCGCTTGCCCAGCCCATTCTCCACAAACCCCAGTTCAAACCACGCCACATAATTCGCGGGATCGTTCCCAGCATCCCCCTCGAGAACCTTCCGCAACAAAGGCTCGGCCCCGGTGTAATCCTGTTTCTGAATCAACGCCTCAGCCTTCGCCAGTTCAGGCGGTGGCGGGTCTTCCTCGGCAACCGTGGTGTGATGAGCTTTCTGGCCGGAAGTCGCGCTCGGTTTGTGACGCACGCTGGAAGAAGAGCCTTCGTCTTGCGATCGCGAATCGGTCTGCGCCGCCGGCGGATTCGCAGTCTGCGCTCCGGCGAGTGCAGGCAAACACGCTGCCAGCACCGCGACCGCGAGTCTCCCAGCGACCACGAAGTTACGAGCCATATCTACGAACCATATTTACGAGCCATGGGAACGCGAGTTTCCATTTCCGTTCAGGACACGCGCCAGATACTTTCCCGTATAAGACCCCGCCAGCTTCGCGATCGCTTCCGGCGGCCCAGCCCCTACCACCTTGCCCCCACGGCTTCCGCCCTCTGGCCCCAGATCGATCACCCAATCCGAAGTTTTGATCACTTCCAGATTGTGCTCGATGACCACAATCGATCCCCCTGCTTCAATCAGACGCCGAAAGGCCGCCAGAAGTTTGCTGACGTCGTCAAAATGCAGCCCCGTTGTAGGCTCGTCGAAAATGTACAGCAGCCGCCGCTTCAGCTTCGCCTCGGTCCCAGATCCCCGGCTCGCTTCCCGCGACGCCGGCTGCAGATGCGCCGCCAGCTTCATGCGTTGCGCCTCGCCGCCCGAAAGCGTCGTCGCCGACTGCCCCAGCCGCAAATATCCCAGCCCAACTTCCTCCAGCGACCGCAGCTTCTCCGTGATCTTTGGCACTTCCGCAAAAAACTTCAGAGCTTCCTTAACGGTGAGGTTCAGAACTTCGTGAATGTTCTTCCCGCGATACCGCACGTCGAGCACGGTTGGCTTATAGCGCGTCCCCTTACACTCCTCGCAAATCAATTCGACGTCGGCCAGGAACTGCATCTCCACCGTGACCGTGCCGTCGCCCTGGCATGTCTCACAACGCCCGCCCGGAATGTTGAACGAAAAATGTCCCGCCCCGAATCCGCGCTTCTTCGCCTCGGGCAGGGAAGCGAACAGTTCGCGGATCGCGTCAAACGCCTTGATATACGTCACCGGATTCGACCGCGGCGTCCTTCCAATCGGCGACTGGTCGACCAGCACCACTTCCTCAATAAACTGATCGCCCTCCAGACTCTCCCAACTCGCGGCCGGCCCCGTCGCTCCGCTGCTCGATTGCTGCTTCGCCTGCGCCAGAGCCCGGTACAGCACCTGATGCAGCAGCGTCGACTTACCCGATCCCGAAACGCCGGTGATCGCCACAATCATCCCCAGCGGAATGCTGATGTCCACGCCCTTCAAATTATTGGCGCGCACGCCGCGAATCTTGATCTGCTGCGCTCCCGGCTTTCGCCGCACCGCCGGCGACTGAATGCGCAGATCCTCCGAAAGATACCGCCCAGTCAGCGACACCGGATTATGCAGAATCTCGTCGTAGGTTCCCTCGGCCACCAGTTTGCCGCCATTCTCCCCGGCCCCCGGCCCGAGATCGAGAATTCGGTCCGCCGCCCGCATGATGTCCGGATCGTGCTCCACTACCAGAATCGTGTTCCCCAGATCCCGCAGATCGTGCAGAATTTTGATCAGCCGGTGCGTATCCCGCGGGTGCAGCCCAATCGACGGTTCATCCAGCACATACAGCGTGCCCACCAGCCGCGCCCCCAGCGAAGTCGCCAGCTGAATCCGCTGCGCCTCTCCTCCCGACAAAGTCGAAGACAGCCGGTTCAGCGTCAGATACTCCAGCCCCACATCGTTCAGAAACCGCAGCCGCTCGCGAATCTCCTCCAGCAACTTCTCCGCAATCTCCGCCTCCTCCGGACTCAGCTCAACTTTCTGAAAGAATCGCAGCGCATCTTCCACCATAAGCGCCGTAACCTCGCAGATGTTCTTCCCGTTGACCCTGACCTGCCGGGCCTCCAGCCGCAACCGCGATCCATTGCACTCCGGACACAGTGAATATCCGCGATAACGGCTAAGAAACACGCGTACATGCAGCTTGTATTTCTTGCGCTCCAGGTGATTGAAGAACCCGCGAACCCCCAGAAACTTCCCCTCACCGTTGAGGATCAGGTTCCTGTGCTCCTCCTCGAGATCTGCCCAAGGCACATCCGGCGGAATCCCCGCCGCCTTGGCGAACCGCTTCAAATCCGTAAACAGCGGACGATACTTCGGCTTCGTCCACGGCTCAATCGGACACTCCACGATCGTCTTCAGCTTGTCGGGAATCACCAGATCAAGATCAAAGTCGATCGTGTTCCCAAACCCCTGGCACCGCGGACACGCCCCATAAGGATTGTTAAAAGAAAACAGACGCGGCTCCGGCTCCTCATACCGCAAGTTGCAGTCCTTACACTCAAACCGTTGCGCAAATCGCAGGATCTGCGCATGTGTGGGATGTGCCAATGTGGCGTGGGCGCCCACGCCCGCGACTGCCGCAAGCTCATCATTCCTAGGAATCTCAAAAATGACTTCGCCGGCTTCGCGATAAGCAGTCTCAATCGCATCGACAATGCGAGTCCGAGCCTCAGCCGAAACCACCAGCCGATCTACCAGCACGTAAACGGGCTCCGCAAAATTGATGTCAAGCAAAGACTCCGGCGTAGAGAACTCATAAACTTCCCCCGCCTGATAAAGCCGGTTAAACCCACCCTTCCGCAAATCAAACAACCGCGTCTTAAGGGAGTCACTGAGCTCCACCTTGGCGGCCTTCTTCGCCTTTGGTAGCGCCGGCGTCCCGCCGGCTGTCGCGAGGGCGTCTCGCCCTCGCACCCGGACACCCTTCCCGGTTGATTCCTGGGTTACGGCTCCCGCTCTCTGCAGCGGAAACACCACCTGCAACCGCGTCTCCGGATCCAACGCCAGAATCGCGTCCGCCACTTCATCAACCGTATCCTTCTTCACCTCGCGCCCGCAGTTCGCGCAATAAGTCCGCCCCACCCGCGCAAACAGCAGCCGCAAATAGTCGTAGATTTCAGTCGCCGTCGCCACCGTCGACCGCGGATTTCGCGTCGTATTCTTCTGCCGGATTGCCACCGCCGGCGCAATCCCGTCAATCAAGTCCACGTCCGGCTTCTCAATCCGCTCCAGAAACTGCCGCGCATAGGCCGACAGCGACTCCACATACCGCCGCTGCCCCTCGGCATAAATCGTGTCAAAGGCGAGCGACGACTTCCCGGACCCGGACACGCCGGTCACCACCGTCAACGAATTGTGTGGGACCTCAAAGTCAATATTTTTGAGGTTATGGACGCGCGCGCCGCGCACCACAATGTTTTCCGTAGGAGTCGGCACAGTCTGCGTAGGGTCAGAAGACATCGAATCAGGGCCCCGATAGCCGCACGCCGCCCCGAGCGCACCCGCTCAGAGCCTTCCGCAAGGCTGATCGAATCTTTCTATTATAAAGCAGGAAGTATGTGGCGCGGGTTATGTGGCGCGGGCGCCCTCGCCCGCGTGCAGTAGCAACCAATGAAGCATTGGTGGGAAATCAAAAATGGAAGGGAAATGTATCTAGAACATGAATCTTACGATTGAGAATCGGAATCATTTTCCCGATCCCGCCGCTTCCCGTACCGAATCGCAAATCCAAACCCAAACACCATAATGGCGACAGGCGGAGCCAGCATGACAAAAATAGCCCGGTTCAGTGCCCGCTGACCTTCCTTAGGTGTAGCCTTAGCATTCGCATTGCACATCGCACACCCTTGCGCGAAGGCCGGTGTGATGCCAAAGGCCATAACGAACGCCAATAGAGCCCAGCGAACTCGAGACCGAAAACTCATGACAACCTCTGATTTACCCCTGCTGTATGCCCACGCCGTTCGGAGGCGGCTTCACCCGGTCCGCATCCGGAAAGAAGAAGAAAAACATAATAACGAAGCACGCCGTCACCGAGATCACCAACATCCAGCGCATCAGCGCCTTCTCAAACTTCAAGTGCATGAAGTACCCGATGATCAGCGCCGACTTGATAATCGACAGAACCAGTAGCACCTCGAGCATCCGCACGGGCGAGAACACCTGCTTGTATCCCAACACCACTTCAATCGCCGTCAGAACCAGCAGCGCTCCCCACACCCAGAAATACTGCCCCTTGCTGTCATCATGCGTCGCGGCATCACTCATCGAACGTATCCTCGCTTTTGGGTGGCGCAGCACTTTGAGCGCTGCGATAAAGCCTCTTCCTACCAAAGGGCTTTAGCCCCTGAGGTACTTAGACGCTTACGTAATCTTGGTCGACAACAAATACACCAACGGAAAAATAAACATCCACACCAGATCGACGAAGTGCCAGTACAGCCCCGACACTTCCACATCCTGCGCGTCATAATCCTTCGGCTTCAGAAAGAGAATGATCGCTGCCACAACCAACCCCAGTCCCAGCGCGTGAATCCCGTAGTGAAACACGTTGTCCGACGGAATCAGCAAATATCCCGCAATCCAAATCACACCCAACACCGGCAGGAACCACTTACGAAACGCCATCACTCCCAGATAGATGACGCCAATGGTCACGTGCAGCATGTGCATCGCGGTCAGCCCGAAGAACGTAGCCGGAAACTGCGGCGTGTTCTTCGAAATCTCCACCATCTCCCCCGTGGCTGCGCCCGCACTCGACAGCTTGAGAAACCATGGGATGGTCAATCCCTCGCTGATCAGCTTGCTCCACTCCATGCCGTGCAGCACGATGAACGCTGTGCCAAACGCCATGGTCGCGAGCAGCCAGTAACGGGTCCATGTCCGGTCGCCGCGCTGCGCCGCAAACACCCCCATCACCATGGTCAGCGAACTGGAAAGCAGGCACGCTGTCATGATCGTGGAATTAATAATGCTCTGCACGTGAAAGGGCGTAGGCCATGCCGTATAAATCCGGTTGTAGCTGAAGGCGAAAAGCAGTGCTCCGAAGGTCAGAGAGTCCGAGGCCAGAAACAGCCACATCCCCACTTTCTTCGAATATGCCCCAAACAAAGGCGCCTCATAAGCTCCCGGCACCGCGTGCACGACATCATGCTGAAGCGTGGCGTCAGCCATTCCTCAAGTTCCCCTTTCCCGTGTCATCCTGAGGCGGGCGCTCTTTGCCCGCCGAAGGATCTATGCAACTCGCATGCAGCGTCCAATCACTCGACGCACGTCTTATCTCGCGAGCCCCAACAACGCAAAAACATAAATCCACAGCACCATCATGAAATGCCAGTACCAGGCCGTGATATCCACCACGATCCGCTGCGCCTCCACCGGCTTGTGCAGAAGGGAAGCGCTCGCCGCCCAAATCAAAGCAATCATCCCCCCGGCAAGATGCACCGCGTGCGCGATCGTCAGCAGAAACACAAACGAGCTATTCGGATTCGTATCCACAAAGAATCCGCGAGCGTGCAATTCTCCCCAAGCCAACCATTGCCCGGCAAGAAACGAGATCCCCAGTAGAACCGTAATCCCCAGCCACGGAAAGGATTTCTCATCCCCCACCGAAACTCCCGGAATCGATTTCACCGGAGCCAATGCCGCCTGCAGCGCCGCCTTCCGCCGCGCAAACTCCATGGTCACGCTGCTGACCAGCAACACTGCTGTGTTAATCGCCAGCAGCAGCCAGGGCAAATCCACCCGCCCCCAATCGCGCACGTATGTATTCGTCGCGCCATCAAACGTCGGCAGCCCCTGCCGCACGATATACGCGCTGGTCAGCGAGATGAACACCATGCACACGGTCGCAATCCCGCAAGCCAGTCCCAGCCGCGCCCGCCGCAGTCTTGCTCCATAATTCGGAACGTCCCCGCCGCCGCGCCCGTCGTCGCCGCCACCCGCAGGCGGCGCTGGAGGCTTGTGCCCGCGCCCAATGTGATCAATCGGAGTTGTCGGAGTATAAGTCGCCATAACTACATCTGATTCCGTAGTAGCTCCACTCGTTGCCGCTGTTCTTCAAGTACTCAGCATCACCATCAAGGGGTGCCTCGCGCGCTCTTTGCGCGAGAAGTGGGGATTTTGCGTCAATGCGTCGTAACGGTTGCCGGATCCGTCTGCATCACATAATCCTTCGGCGCGCCCGGCACCCCATACTCATACGGCCCATGGTTGACCACCGGAGTCACGCCGCCAAAATTGTCATGCGGTGGCGGAGTCGCGGTCGTCCACTCCAGGGTCGTCGCTTCCCACGGATTGTCGCTGGCCTTCGGCCCCTTGAACATGCTCCAGAACAGGTTGATCACAAAGACGAACTGCGCGCTGATCGTGATGATCGCCGCGTAGGTGATGAACCTCTGCAGCGGCAGCAGTTTCGCCTGGTACGCCACTTCCGTGAACTGCGAATACCGCCGCGTCTGCCCCGCCATCCCCAGATAGTGCATCGGCATGAAGATGGCATACGTTCCGGCCAGCGTGATGAAGAAGTGCAACTTGCCCAACGGCTCATTCATCATCCGCCCAAACATCTTCGGAAACCAGTAATACGTAGCCGCAAAAATCCCGAAGATCGCTGCCACGCCCATGATCAGGTGGAAGTGGACAACCACAAAATATGTATCGTGCAACTGAATATCGAGCACCGGCTGCGCCAGGAACGGCCCGCTCAACCCACCCGACACAAACAGAGATACAAAGCCGATCGCATACAACATCGGCGTATGGAATCGTATGCGCCCTTTGTACATCGTCCCCAGCCAATTAAACGTCTTGATGGCGGACGGTACACCAATGCACATCGTCAAAAGCGAGAACGCAAACGCCGAGTAAGGGCTCATCCCGCTCATGAACATGTGATGGCCCCACACCATGAATCCAAAGAACCCGATGGACAGCATCGCGTACACCATCGCCCGGTAACCGAAAATCGGCTTGCGCGAGAACGTCGAAAGAACCTGCGACGCCACGCCCATGCCCGGCAGAATCGCGATATACACCTCGGGGTGCCCGAAGAACCAGAACAGATGCTGCCACAGCAGCGGCGATCCGCCCTTGTGGCCCATCACCACTCCGTTCACCACCACCAGCGGCACATAAAAGCTGGTGCCGAGATTGCGGTCCATCAGCAGCAAAATTCCCGCCGAGAGGAGCACGCCGAACGCGAGCAGCCCAAGAATCGCCGTGATGAACCATGACCACACGGTCAGCGGCATGCGCATCATCGTCATGCCCTTGGCCCGCAAGTCGAGCGTGGTCGTGATGAAGTTCAGAGCTCCCATCAGCGACGCCACGCAAAAAATCGCAATGCTAGTGATCCACAAATCGGCCCCGAGTTGTTCCCCCGGCCCGGTCGACGATAACGCGCTCAGCGGCGGATACCCCGTCCAACCATGCAGTGGCGCTCCGCCGGTCACGAAGAACGCCGCCAAAATGACGACGAATCCCACAAACGTCGTCCAGAACGACAGCATGTTCAGGACAGGGAACGCCATGTCCGGCGCTCCAATCTGAATCGGCAGGAAGTAATTTCCAAACCCGCCCTGCGGCGCCGTCGTCAGCACGAAGAACACCATGATGGTGCCGTGCATGGTCAGCAGGCTGAGATACGTTTCCGGCTTGATCTCGCCGACCAGCGGCAGCGCCACCGCCGGCCAGATCATGTGAATCCGCATCAACAGCGAAAGAAACATCCCGACAAACACCGCCGTCAGTGCCAGGAAGAAATACTGAATGCCAATAACCTTGTGATCGAGGCTGAAAATGTATTTCCGAATAAAACCCTGAGGAGCGTGCGCGTGCGGGTTCTCCATTGCGACCATTACTGTTTCTCCGCCTCCCGTGCCGCCAGCCACTTGTCAAAATCCTCCTGGCTGACGACGTGGACCATGCCGTGCATCTTGTAGTGCCCAAGCCCGCAAAGTTCCGCGCAGGCAATCTCGTATTCGCCAACCGCCGTCGGCTTGAAGTGCATGTGAATGTTCAGCCCCGGCACCGCATCCTGCTTGAAGCGCAGGTTCGGCACAAAAAAGCTGTGGATCACATCCACCGCACGCAGGCTCACATCTACTTCACGGTTCACCGGCAGAAACATAGTTCCGGTCACCACGTCATCTTTCGCCGCAGGATCGGTCTGGCTCAGTCCCACTGCGGCCTCGCCGCCCGCCGATGGATCCATCAGACTGACGCTGGTCTTCCCGTACTTTCCGTCCGGTCCCGGATAGCGGAAGTACCACGCAAACTGCATCCCAGTCACTTCCACCTGCACTGCGCCGGCCTCAGCCGCGTCAAAGCGCTGGCTCGCCCACACGCTGCTGCCCATCAGGTTCAGCCCGATGAACAGAACCGTGGTTAGCAACGTCCAGGTCACTTCCAGTGTGGTGCTCCCGTGAGAATACGAAACCGGCGGAGAAGAGGGAGTCTCGCGGTACTTCCACACGATGTAGCCCAGCCCGAGCTGCGCCGCGAGGAAGACAACTCCCATGATGACGAAGGTGAGATCGAATTGCTTGTCGATGAAGTCAGCGGCTGCAGCCGCACCCACCGGCAACCACCACGTCTTGGCGACAAAAAAGTATGTGCTGACCAGAGTGATCAGCCAAATCAACACCATTAACGCGAGGCCCATTCCCCAGTCCCTCCGGGCACGAAAGGATTTCCCCACGGCCGCTGCCGCGTCCCACAACGCAAGCACCAGTCGGCGGCGAGTGTAACACAGCCACGCGCGAAGAATGCAAGGAGATATTGAGGAAGAAATTGTCAGAAAGACTACTCAACACTCTGGTTCGCGTGCTGTGTTAATTTTTTCAACAGGAGGATTTCGAAATGAGGATCGTTCTCGCCTCGGAATCGCAATTTCGCAAGCGAGCCATGGACTTGCTGGGCCTGCCCTACGAAACGCGCCCGAGCCGCATCGACGAAAAGGCCATCCGCGACGACGACCCCGCACAACTAACCCGGAGACCCGCCGAAGCCAAAGCGCACAAGATCGCTGACGAATGTCCCGCTATCATTGATTCCGGGGATGAGCACGCACGCCCAATTGTCATCCTGAGCGAAGTAAATGGTTCGCGAAGGCGAACCATTTACGCAGTCGAAGGATCCCTACCCCGGGTGCCCCATTTCTCGCGCGTTGTTTGCGCGAGAAGTGGGGGCTTGCCTGTCCTCACGAGCGTGGAATTCGCAGGTTCCCTTCGTGAACCTTAGTGTCCTTCGTGGTTGAAGGTTCTTACTTCTCCGACCACTCCGGCACCCGCCCCGGAGTCCAAGGCGCCCCCGCCGCCTCCATATCCTTCTCAAGCTTCGTCAAATCCACCTCGACTAGCGTACGAAGCTTGCCTAGTTGTTCCGCGAACTCTGCAGCCGCAATGTTGTACGAATCGATGTGCGATTGCGTCGGCTTCGCCAGCGAGAACCGCTCCCCATCCATTACCGAACCCACGCGATCACTGATCGACGACGACACCGGCTCGCTCCGCTTCGCCATCTCCACATCCCCGCGCAGCGCCAGCAGAATTGCCCGGTCGCGCGCCTCCAGCGAATCCGCCACGGCTCCCAACTCTTTTTCCACTGCCGGCGCCTCCCGCAACGCCCCGCGAATGGCCTTGAGCCGCGACTCCACATCCTCCGCCGTATGCAGAGCTCCCGACACCGTTCGATACAACCGTGTCACCTTGCGCATAAACTGTTCCTGTGCCGGGCGGTCGGCCGCGCTCATTCCCGCCGCGCCCTCCGTGACCACCTTGAACGTCTGCGGCCCCGCCAATTCCGTCACCACGCCGCCAACTTTGTCGAACATCCGCACAGAGTAAGTCCCAGAAATCACCAGAGGCCCCAGATCCCCCGAGTCCGGAAAATCGCCGTCGCCATCCTCCGAAGCCTTCTTCACCTGCGGCGCCGCATACCGCAGATCCCACGCCACCCGCTGGAACCCGCCTTCCCCACCCGCATCTACCCGCCGGATCGCCGCCCCACTCTCGTCGTACACCACAAAATAAACTTCCGGCTTCGCCTCCTCCGCCTCGGCCCGCAACTCATCCTTCGTCGGATAGGGAAGAGTCTGATTCTTCTTCGCCGCGTCCTTCTCCGCCTCCTGCCGCTTCTCCTTCTTCGTCTTGATCTTCTCCTTCATGTACGCCGTAAATACCGCCCCATAAGGTGGATTCTCCGCCGTATAAAACGCGTCTCCCTGGAATCCTTTCTTCGGCCCGCCCAGCGGATGCCGCTCCACATACAGCAGCGCATCCTTCACCGGAAACACCGCGACCGCTTGCTCTGTAGAATCCGCCTTTGTCTGCCGCAGCGGCGTGATGTCATCCAGTACATAAAATCCTCGTCCAAACGTGGCAATTACCAGATCGCCTTCGCGCGCCTGAATCACCATGTCGCGCACCGCAATCGTCGGCAGTCCACCCTTCAGCTGCACCCAGTGCTGACCGCCGTCGATGGTGAAGAACGCTCCAAATTCCGTCCCCGCGAACAAAAGATTCGGATTCACCGTATCTTCCACAAACGCCAGCACAGGCCCGTTCTGTGGCAGATCGCCGGCGATCGAAGTCCACGTCTTTCCCGTGTCGGAAGATTTCAACAGATATGGTTTGAAGTCCGAATTCTTGTGATTATCAAAAGCCGCGTACACCGTGTTCACCTCGAAATTCGACGCCGCCAACCGGCTCACATACGTCATCTCCGGCACGCCCGCAAACTTCTCATACTTCGTCCAACTCGTGCCGCCGTCGCTCGTCACCTGAATCAGCCCATCGTCGGTCCCGACATAAATCAGCCCTTCTTTCTTCGGAGACTCCGCCAGCGCCACAATATTTCCGTAGAACGACGTGGACTGATTCTTTGCCACCGCATCCGGACCCCACACCTTCCCCATCACCGGCAGCTTGTTGCGATCGATCTGCCGCGTCAAATCCCCGCTGATCGCCTTCCACGTATCCCCGCGGTCATCGCTGCGGAACAATTTGTTCGCCGCAAAATAAAGCCGCGTATGCGAATGCGGACTCACAATGATCGGCGAGTCCCAATTCCACCGCAGCGGAGGCTCCCCCTTACCCTCCAGTGGCTGCAGCACCAGTTCCTGCCCCGTCGGCTTGTCATAACGAATCAGCACCCCGTACTGCGACTCCGAATAAATCGTGTTGGGATCCACCGGATCCACCTGCGACCGGAACCCATCTCCGCCCGTGGTCACGAACCAGTCCGAATTCACAATCCCATTCAGATCGCGAGTACGCGCAGGTCCGCACCACGAAAAATAATCCTGCGTTCCTCCGCACACGTTGTAAAACGGACTCGCATTGTCCACCGCCACGTCATAAAACTGCACCGTCGGCAGATTCGCCTTGAACTCCCAGTTCCTGGCATCGTCCCAGGTTTCATACATGCCTCCATCCGATCCCAGCAGCCAGTGCCGGGTATCGTCCGGATCAATCCACATGGCGTGGTTGTCCCCGTGATGATTCTTCTCATTGACCTTCTGCAGCGTCTTGCCCCCATCCAGCGACTGGCGCAACTCAACCGACATCACAAAAATGCGATCCATATTCTTCGGATCCGTCACTACCCGTGCGTAATACATCGCCCCCTGATCGAACTCGTTGCGCCGCTCCCACGTCGCGCCCTTGTCGTTCGACCGGAAAATTCCACCCTTCCCATCCGCCGCCTCAACCGTCGCATACACCACATTCGGATCCGCCGAAGACACCGCCAGCCCAATTCGACCCATATCCATAGACGGTAGCCCAGACTTCAACTTGTTCCACGTCGCTCCCGCATCGGTCGACTTATAAATCGTGCTCTCCGGACCGCCATCAATCAGCGTGAACACATGCCGCCGCCGCTGGTACGCCGCCGCATACACAATGTCAGGATTCGATGGATCGATCGCCACATCCACCACGCCGGTATTCTCGCTGATGGTCAGCACCGCCTTCCAGGTCTTTCCTCCATCCGTCGACTTAAAAAGCCCGCGATCCCCGCCCGCTCCCCACAGCGGCCCCTCCGCCGCCACGTACACCACCTTCGAATCCCGCGGATCGATGACCACTCGCCCAATATGCTCCGACTTCTTCAGCCCCAGATTCTCCCAACTCTTGCCCCCATCGACCGACCGGTAGATCCCATCGCCGTAAGCCACACTCCGCTGCGAATTGCTTTCTCCCGAACCCACCCACACCACGGACGCATCATTCNNGGATCGAGCGCCACCCACCCAATCGAATACGATCCCTCACCATCGAACACCGGAGTCCAAGTCGTCCCATCATTCACCGTCTTCCACACCCCACCCGAAGCCACGCCCACGTAGTACTCAAACTTATTCCGCGGATTCACCGCAATCGACATCACCCGCCCCGAAGCCGCTCCCGGCCCAATCGACCGGAACTTCAGCCCCGAAAAAGTGTCGGCAGTCATCCCGCCCTTCTTCTCCTCCTTCTTCGGCTCATCTTTTTTCTCGTCCTTCTTCG
>PMUM01000262.1 GCA_003166855.1 Acidobacteriaceae bacterium
AGGCCGAGGCGCTGCCGCAGTTTTACCTCACGAAGCTGAATTGTGGAACAGAAGTAACCTGCGCATGAACTCAGGAGCGCAGGTACCTAAACAGGAGTCAAAGTTGAACAGTCCATTGCAAAACAGAGTGCCGGCGCCGACGGTGCCAGAAACATTCCCCGGGACGTTCTGGTGCCCAGACCTGGTTTCGACGCGCGATCTCGGACCGCAGGGAGTTCAGGCCGTGCTGCATCTGGCAGAACTCATGAAGTCTCGTCCGTCCGTGTTTCAACGCTCGATGGCGGGAAAGCAAATGGTGATGTTCTTCGAGAAGCCTTCGCTCAGAACGCGGCTGACGTTCGAAGCAGGGATGACGAGCCTTGGCGGGACGGCCATGTTTGTGGATCAGTCGCAGAGCAGGCTGGACGCTCGCGAAACGCTGAGCGACATTGCGCACAATCTTGAGCGCTGGGTCGACGTGATCGTGCTGCGCACCTTCGCGCAGGAAACCATCGAGGGCATGGCNNCGACCTGGAGCATCCGTGCCAGGCACTGGCGGACTATTTCACGCTGCAAGAGCGGTTCGGCGATCTGAGAAAGATCACGCTGGCCTACGTCGGGGACGGCAATAACGTAGCGCATTCTCTGATCCTCACGTGCGCGTGCCTGGGCTCTTCGATCCGGATCGCCACGCCGAAGGGTTATGCGCCGAACGCGCAGATTGTCGCCGATGCGCGGAAGATTGCAAAGCAGACAGGCGCGCAAATCGAATTACTTAACGATCCGCGTGCTGCGGTCGGCGGGGCTGACGCAGTTTACACGGATGCATGGGCAAGCATGGGCCAGGAACACGAATCGGCCCAGCGCGCGGAGATCTTCCAGTCGTATCAGGTGAACCGGAAACTGATGACGGAAGCCGCTCCCCATGCGGCCTTCCTGCACTGTCTTCCGGCACATCGCGGCGAAGAAGTCACCGATGAGGTGATGGACTCCGACAATTCAGTCATCTTTGAGCAGGCGGAAAATCGTCTGCATGTTCAGAAATCCATTCTTTATTTATTGCTGGGCGGCGCGGTTCGGCTGCCCGTAAGGAGCGCTCATGCCTGAGAAAGTTGTTCTCGCTTATTCCGGTGGATTGGACACGTCGATCATCATTCCATGGTTGAAAGAAAACTACTCCTACGACGTCATCGCCATGGTCGGCGACGTTGGCCAGGGAGACGACATTGAGGCTGTGGTCGAGAAGGCCTACGCAACCGGCGCCAGCAAGGTGATCGTAGAAGATCTCCGCGAAGAATTCCTGACGGGATATGTGTTCCCTGCACTGAAGGCGGGGGCGGTGTATGAGCACAAATATTTGCTGGGGACTTCGCTCGCACGTCCGGTGATTGCCAAACATCAGGTCGAAGTCGCATTGCGTGAGGGAGCGACGGCGGTATCACACGGGTGCACGGGTAAGGGCAACGACCAGGTGCGGTTTGAGTTGACCTATCAGGCGCTCGCTCCAGAGTTGAAGATCATTGCTCCGTGGCGGGAGTGGACGTTGAAGTCACGCGAGGACTGCCTCGATTACGCGGAGCAGCATGGAATTCCTGTTGCGGCCAGCCGTGAGAAGATTCACAGCCGCGACCGCAACCTGTGGCACATCAGTCACGAAGGCGGCGAATTGGAAGATGCGGGGAACGCTCCGTTGCCCACGACTTGGCAGATCACGCGTTCGCCGCAAGAGGCGCCCGATAAGGAAGAACAGGTACGCATCGGCTTCGCGAATGGAATTCCGGTCTCGGTGAATGGGATGGAGATGGATCCCGTGTCGCTGGTGGAATTGCTGAACGAGATTGGCGCCCGGAACGCGATCGGCCGCATTGACCTGGTCGAGAATCGTTTTGTGGGAATGAAGTCGCGGGGGTGCTACGAAACTCCTGGCGGCACGCTGTTGATCGCGGCGCATCGCGAACTGGAGGCGTTGTGCCTGGAACGCGAGGTCGCGCACTTCAAGCAGCACATCGGGTTGAAGTATGCGGAGATGGTTTATTTCGGTCTTTGGTTCACGCCGCTGCGCGAGGCTTTGGACGCCTTCGTCGAGAGCACGCAGAAAGAGATGACGGGGAGCACTACCCTGTCGCTTTACAAGGGAAATGTTTCCGTAGTCAGCCGCGAGTCAGAGCACTCGCTCTACCGCACCGATCTTTCGTCGTTCACCATGGGTGACAGTTACGACCAGAAAGACGCGGCGGGATTCATCCGTATTCTTGGACTGCCCTCAAGGTCGAGGGCACGCGCCCGCGTGGAGGTCGCGCGATGAAGATGTGGTCCGGGAGGTTCCGGCAACCGCTGGATCCTGATTTCGAGCGTTGGCAGAGGTCGTTCACCTTCGACCGGCGGTTGCTGAAGTGCGAAATAATGGGCAGCAGCGCGCACGCGCGCGCTCTGAAAGCCGCGGGTATTCTGTCGTCCGATGAGCTGATCAGCATTTTGCAGGGGCTGAAGCAGATCGGCGAAAAGGCGGCGGTGTCGCCCGCATTTCTCGAGGATCACGAGGCGGAGGACGTTCACCATTTCGTTGAGAAGCAACTGGTCGCGCTGATCGGGGAAACCGGCTACAAGCTTCACAGCGGCCGCAGCCGCAACGAACAGATTGCGACCGACTTGCGGCTCTACGTGCGTGCAGCGATTGATCAGTTACGGCACGAACTGGCGGAACTGTGCAGCGCGTTGGTGGATCGCGCGGAGCAGGCTGCAGACGCCGCTATGCCGGCGTACACACATCTGCAAAGAGCTGAACCGGTGCTGCTTGGACACTGGATACTCGCCTATATCGAGATGTTTTTGCGGGATGCCGAACGGCTAGCGGACTGCAGAAAGCGGATGAATGTTTGTCCGTTGGGATCGGGCGCGGTGGCAGGGGCGACCTTGTCCTTGGACCGGGTACTGATGGCCGACAGTCTTGGGTTCGACGGTGTGACTACAAACAGTATTGACGCCACCAGCGACCGGGACTTTGTACTCGAGTTTGTGAACTCGCTGTCGATGCTGGCCATGCATCTGAGCCGATGGGCGGAGGAAATGATTTTGTTTTCTTCCCAGGAATATAGCTTTCTGGCTCTGCCTGAGGCTTATTCCACGGGCAGCAGTGCCATGCCGCAGAAGAAAAATCCGGATTTGCTCGAGTTGGTGCGGGGCAAGAGCGGGCGAATTCTGGGAAATGCCACTTCGCTCATGGTCGCAGTGAAGGGCCTGCCTCTGGCCTACAACAAAGACTTGCAGGAAACGCAGGAGCCTTTGTTCGACTCATCCGACACGTTGCTGCAAATGTTGCCGCTGGTGACGGGATGGATGAAGGCCGTGGAATTCAACAAAGAACGCATGCATCAGGCGGCGGAGTCGGGGTTTATGAATGCATGGGCAGGAGCGACATACCTGGTGAAGCGCGGCGTCCCTTCCAGAATGGCGCACGAGCGGATCGGCAAGGCGGTGCAGATGTGTATCGAGCGCGGCTGCGAACTCCAGGATTTGGCGCTCGATGAACTGAAGGCGCTGAGTCCGGCGTTCGATCAAGATTTTTACGAGTCGTTGAAATTGGCTGCGGTGCTTGCGGTCCACGACGTTCCGGGAGGAACCGCGCCAAGCCGGGTGCGTCAAGCAATCAACGTTACAAGGAAGAAGATCGAGTCGCTTCGCGAGGAGGCCCATGCGCACGCGTAAAGCCATTTTGCCGGACGCACAGCAGATCCATGAGTTGATTTCGGCATACTCCGGCGACGGTACGCTGCTGCCGCGGACTCTGCCGGAGATTTGTGAGAACGTGCGCGACTTCGTCGTGCTTGAAGATGAAGAGCGCATCATCGGCTGCGGAGCGCTGCACTTGTACGGCACACACCTGGCCGAGATCCGGTCGATTACCGTCGCTCCCTGGGCTCAAGGCAAGGGCGGCGGCGGACGGCTTGTAAAGGCGCTCATGGCCGAGGCCAAGCGCCATCGCGTGGATTGCATTTGCCTGTTCACGCGCAAGCCCGATTTCTTCGCGGGGCAAGGATTCTCGGTCGCGCAGCGCGAGGATCTTCCGGACAAGATCTACAAAGACTGCCACGCCTGTCCGCGATTTCACTGCTGCGATGAAGTGGCGATGGTGCGGGGGGATCTGCCTAAGTTCGCGATTCTGCCCGAACCAGCGAACTGGCTGGTGAAGCTGCAAGGGTGGTCGCCCACCGTCGAGACACAGAGAGGCTCTAGCTAAGCTCGCGGGCTCCATCTTCCGCGATGCACAGGTAGACCTGGGCGGTAATTCCTGTCTTTTGCAGGTAGCGTTCGGCGATGCCTTTCGCGAAGCCTTCTGCGTTTTCTTCGCGCACTAGATTGACGGTGCAGCCGCCGAAGCCACCTCCAGTCATTCGTCCGCCGACGAAGCCCGCTAGACCTTCAGCAGCGTCAACCATGATGTCGAGTTCCCTGCAGCTTACTTCGTAGAGATCCCGCAGGCTGTTGTGCGACTCGCACATGAGTGTGCCCACCTGCGCCAAGTCGCCTTCTGTCAGGAGCCGCGCTGCA
The DNA here is from genome assembly GCA_003166855.1 of Acidobacteriaceae bacterium. GTDB lineage: Bacteria > Acidobacteriota > Terriglobia > Terriglobales > Acidobacteriaceae > Sulfotelmatobacter. The sequence continues at coordinate 4,528 of PMUM01000262.1, forward strand.
TCCAGTGTGCGCTGATTTTCGCGGACGACGTGGGAACATCTCTTGCCGATCGTAGGGGGAAGATCGTGGAGGTGCTGATCGAGAAGATCGACCGATACATCGCGCAAGGCACGAACTGCGGGATCCCACTTCGCGAACAACCGAGCGCCTTCTTCGCATTCTGCGCGCCGAGTGTTGTAGGCTCCTGTGGCCAGGTCGTGCTTGACCATCGTGTTGCAGACAACGAGGCGGATCCCTGTGGGAATGGGGACGAACCGGAATTCCAAGGAACGGCAGTCGAGAAGGAAAGCGTGTCCTGCTTTTCCCATGCAGGAGACGAACTGGTCCATGATCCCAACTTTTGCGCCGACGAAATTGTTCTCGGCGTATTGGCAGAGCTTGGCAATTTCGGGCAGTGGGAGTTGAGTCTCGCTCATGCTCATCAGGGCAAGGGCGGAAGCCACTTCAACGGCTGCGGATGAGCTGAGACCAGCGCCGATCGGCACTTCGCCGTGCACGAGCAGGCTCGCTCCTCCGAACTTGAGCCCACGCTGCTGCAGCACGCTTGCGACGCCCAGCACGTAATCACACCAAGCGCCGGTGCGGCGCTCGGGCAGGTGGTCGAGATCAAACTCGAAATTGCCAGGGAACTCTTCCGAATGGATCACTAGTTTCCGATCAGGTCGGGGGGCGACGGCTACATACGTTGAGAAGGCGACCGCGGCGGGCATGACGAAACCGTCGTTGTAGTCGGTGTGTTCGCCGATCAGGTTGACGCGTCNNTCGTCACACTCGAATCCCCATACAAAAAGGATCCTGCGGGTCAAGCAAAAGCTCAGCGTCTGCATTCACGAAGGCGGCGCCTTTAATGCTGGGATAGACCTTGCCCCGCGGCGGCTCACCTCCGGTGTGGGAGTCGATCACTCGAACTCTGCGGTTGTTGCCGTCAATCATTGTTCTTGTGTCCCCTGGAGGCTGCGGAAGGACTAGCCCGCTAGTGGACATTCAAGTCGAGGTAATGGCTGAAACTCGCGAGCGACATCTGATCTCCGCCGGGCAGGTAGAAACCAAAACGGCCCGAGGAGAGATTCGTTCCCGGCAGGGTCCAGCGATCGAGAACGAACCATGCATTGCCCTGCTTGATCTGGTGCACAATCTCCNNGCGACACGTGAATCTGCAGAGTTCGAAAACTCTTCTTTTCTCCCTTGTGCGGAATCTTCGCATCGTTGGTCTTCTGGCCATTACGAATATCGGTGCGATAGAAATTGTTTTCGTCGATTTGAAATAGATCGTAATTATTGGGATCGGTGTAGTTGACGACCCATTGTAGGCGGTGGCCTTTCGTCAGCATCGCGGAGAAGACGAAGGTTCCCGACGTGGGGGTGACGCCATACAGAATGTAGTCTCCCCCTCTACGAACGAACGCGCCATTCTCCTGCTTCCAGCCGTTCGGATCATCCCACTTGGACATTCCGCTAGGAGCCAGCGCTAGATCGAGAGTGCGCGACTGGCCCGAGGTGAGTTCCACCGATGTTGTGCGTACGAGATTATCAGCCATTTGAGCGGCAAGCGTATAGGTGCCGCTCGGCAAACTGAGGGGAGAACCACTGCTCACTTTGATGGGTGATTCGCTGCCTTTGGCGAGCGTCACTTGAGCATCTGCGGGAGAAAAATTGATTTTCAATTCCCCAGAGGCAGCTTCCAGAGCCGCGTCGGCCGCAGCGAGCACTACCGGCGTTCCCACGACAAAATGCTTCTTGATCTGGCGTGCTTTGAAACGGTCTTTGCGCAGCTCAATCACGTGGTCGCCGGGAGCGATTGACGACAGAGTCAGCGTGCCGTCAGGCTGCACGGTTCCGGCGCTGACCTGATCGACGAGAACCGTCGCCCCAGGAGTACCGCCCTGAATGTTGAGCGACGCCATGTGCGGGACGGGAAGCAGGCCAAAAACTAGCCTGCCCTGCTCGCCCTTGCGAATACGGATCTTCTGGTCTGGAACATCCTGATACCCGGGCTTCGCGACGCGCACAACGTATTCTTCGGGCTCAAGGTTGGCGATGCGCAGTTGGCCGCCCCGGGTCTCTTGCGGGATCGCCTTGCCGTTGAGAAATACGCGCGACTTGTCCTGTCCTGTGACAACGACGAGCGTGCCGACATTTTGTCCGGATTCAGCAAACGCGGTCAACGACGGCGCTGCTCCGACTTCGATCGCCAATTTGTATTGTTCGCTACCGTGGCTCAATGTCAATTCATGAGAACCGGCGGCGACGGAAGAAAGATCGGCACCCTCTGCTGGAAGATCGATTACTGGCTGCCCGTCGAGGCTGAGCTTGGCTGCAGCGTCGCTCGAATATACGTGGACGCGATCGCCCATGCTGCTCACGACCACGGCAAGAACTCCGGTTGCGGTGATTGGTGTCTTGATCACGGGCAACGTGCCTGGAGCCGCGGTAAGAGTTGTGGCAAAACCACCCGAAGAACTGTCGAACTTCAAGGTATGATCGCCTGCAGGAATCTTGTCGAGTGTCCATTGCGCATCTTGCAGGTCAACAGGAGGCTGATCGTCGAACGACACTCTGCCCGTGGCGGAATCAGACGACAATTTCAAAACAGGGAGTTCGGGCGGCGGCGGCGCGACGGTCGGAGTTGGTTGCACCGCAACAGCTTGCGGCAAGGGCTCCGCTGCCTGATTGTGATGGCGCAGGAACAGCCAGACAATCACCACAAAAACCACGACTGAGGCAGCGGTCGCCAGCATTTTCGTGTATGGAGTAGGCGAACTGGGACGCCGCCCAACTGGGAGCGTGGCCTTCTTGGGCGCTGGAGCGGGAATCGCCACCTTCGCGATCTGCACAGGCGTACTGGCAACCGTCGCAGGAACTAGCGGCGGTGTTGGCGGAGCCTGCGCTTGTGGTGACGACTCCGGGGTCACTTCGACCGTCTTGGTGCCGGCGAAGGAGAGCGTCGCGCCGGAGGTTAGATCCTGACTGGATTCCTTGCTGGTTATGCCGGGAAGGTTCAACTTCTGCAGCAGGACGTTCGCGCTGGATAAGACCTCTTCGTCTTCGAGGTACTTGTCGGCCAGAGCGCGGGCTTTCGAACCGAGTGATTGCTTCGTGTCCGCGTCGGTGGCGGAATCGGCTTCNNTCGCGCTGCACCGCGTCTCTGATCTGGATCAGCCGCATCTCCCGCGGATACGACGACAATGCTTCCTCGACCCGCGATAGGGCCGAGGCCAGGTCACCTGAGGTTTGAAGCTTGCGCGCCTGCGAAACGCATTCCCCCACGAAGGTCTCGCGCTTCTGATCGAGAATCAGCGTGCGCAAGGTCTTGGCCATGGGATGAGACGGATTCAACTCGAAGGCTTCCTTGGAGAGCTTCTCAGCTTCGCGCCAGTCGGTTTCAACAAGGGTCTGCGCCTGTTCGACCAGAGTGTTGGCCAACACGGCTCGCGCTAGAGCATTGTTCTCATCGAGTTCATAAGCTTGCCGCAGTAACCGGATGCCATCGGCGGTCTTGTGCTGTGCGCACAACTCTTGCCCGTCCGCCATCAGCCCCTGCGCTTCGGTCTTGCGTTCGACCCCTTGCCGGACATGCTTTTCCAGTTCCTGCAATTCTTCGTCGTTGGGAAACTCCGCCGCCGCACCGTGCAGGAGTTCGAACGCGCGGTCGTAGTCGATGGAGTGCAGGCACACGTCAATTTGCTCGATTAACTGCGTTCGGGCTTCAATTCGGGATTGCTGCTCGCGCCGCTTCTGCAGGCGCTCGACTTCGAACTTCAGCCCGGGATACTGGCTGTAGATGGTCCGCAGAATTTCCCAATCGTTTAAGGCGTCGCTGAAGGCTGCCTGCTCTTCGTGCAGATGGGCGCGCGCTGCGATCGAATTCACGAGATCGCGCTTGTCCTGTACCAGGCGCAGAGCGCGCTCGAAATGCGACTCGCCGGGATGCTGCTCAAGAGCTTCGCGCAGAATGCTGACACGCTTGTCCAGGTCAGGCTCGACCTCAACTTGTCGATCGACCTGGGCGATCAGGGAAGACAGTTCCTGCCGCTGCTGCTCCTCGATGTCATAGCGGAGGGCCTGAAATATCGCATTGGTCGGATACTTCGCCAAATAGGTCTGGCAGGTGGTGATGGCTTTGGCAAAATTGCGATCCGCGAGCTGCTTGCGCGCCTCCGCGTAAGCGGTGTTCATCGCATCGTGCTCGGAACGCACTTCGTTATAAAAGCTCTGGTAGCGGGCGCCACTTTCGCGATTGACGGAGTCGGGTGCTTTGCGGTCAAGCTCGAGCACGACGCCTAATTTGGCCAGGGCGCTGCTGACGTCGCCCTTCTGCCATGCATCCATGGCGGCCCTGTGCAGCTGCTCTTTATCCTGGCGGAGTTTCTTGTACTCCTGCTCCTGGCGATCAACTTCCGCCAGCAACTGCAGGGCGCGAGCTTCTTTGGGACGAAGTTGCAGCACATTCTGCAAGGCTTCGCGGGCATGCGGGTAGGCGTGATTGTCGATGTGCTGCCGCGCCAGGCGGTACCAGTTTTCAATTTGCTTTTCGCTGCGCCGGTTCTCGATCTTGCTCTTCAAGGCCAGCGCGGTGGCGTTGTCGGGCTCGATTTGCAACGCCTCCTGCAATTTCTGAAGAGCCAGAGGATCTTCGTCTTCCTCAAATCGCGCCCGGGCCGCATCCAGCAACTGAGACAAAGTCTTGCGGCGGACAGCGTTGTCGAGTTGGCGGCGGAGCGATTGAATGTCCGCGTCCATGTGGCCTTCGGCTTCGACCTCGCCGAGGATTTCGCCGGCAAATTGGAGATCGCCGTCAGCGAGCGCTTTGGTGGCACGCTGCAGTCGCGGGCGAGTACGCTCCGCATCGAAGAACTCGATGGGTTCGTTCCGCAGAGCTTTGCTGAGTGTGTCGCCCAGTTCGCGCGCGCTCGCGAAACGATGCCAGCCTTGCTTCGCCATGCCTTTGTGGACGACCCGGCTGATCGACGGCGAAATCGCGGAATTCACTTCCGAAGCAGGGGGCGGGATCTGATTCAGGATGGCTTCGACCACCTCGTCCGCGCGAGCGCGCTGGAACGGGTGTCGACCCGTCAAGGCTTCGTAGCAAACGACGCTCAGCGAGAAGATGTCAGAAGCAGCGGAAAGCGGCTTCAACTGGATCTGCTCGGGAGACATGTAGAGCAGAGTTCCCTTTTGCGCGCGCGTGGTATGGGCGTCCGCCATGTGCGCCACGCCGAAGTCGATGATCTTGACCGAATCATCTTCCATGACGAAGATGTTGCTCGGCTTCAGGTCGCGGTGCACCAAGCCGCGTTCGTGCGCCGCCTGCAGGCCGCGGCAGGTCTGGGACATAATCTCGATTGTGCGTTCGACGGTGAGATGATGGCTCGACTTGCGAACAAAGTGATCGAGAGTCGTGCCGGGCAAGAGCGGCATGACGAAGTACGGTTTCTTCTTCCCTTCTTCTTCAAATTCTCCGATGTCAAAGATCTCGACGATGTTGGGATGGCTCATCGAGGCGAGAACATCGCACTCTTTGTAGAACAACTGAAGAGAGGCAGGATCGGGAATGTCGAGGATTGTCTTGACGGCGACTTCGCGGCGGACGACGGTGTCGTAGGCGCGATAGACCAGCCCCATGCCACCCTGCCCGAGGATTTGCCTGACTTCGTAGCGGCCGGCTAGTTTTTTCGGCGATCCGGTGGCATCCATGGCGGTCCCTGCAAGAAGGGCCCCAGCATTTTATATGATTTTCAGACGGTTCTGTATGCCTTTTATGAGCCGCAGGGTTCCACCCAAATCGCTGAAAAGGCTTACTGGAAGCCGGGTTTGGACGGAATGCGCCCACGGGCAAGCGGCGTCAAAAGCGGAGCCGCGAACTATTTGGCAAGTTCCCCCGTCGACTCAAAACGCACGCCAGCCAGTGGCTTTCCGGAGGCGAGAGACTCGCGGATACCGGCCCGGTTGGGGCCGACCTGCTCGATCGCCGCAGACAGGGATTGCAAGGCCTGGGCAAGAGGAGTCCCCTGTGGCAAACGAAAGATCCAGGGGATGTTGGTCGAGGTCAAGGCGCGGTCGGAAGAGATGGCAACGACGGGGACAAACGCCTTCACAACGATCTGTTCGGCAAGATGGCTCGAGGGACGGTCAAGGGCGATCAACGCTAGTACGTGCTCCTGGTAGACGGCCTTTACCAGATCGGCAGAGGCCTTGCCCCATGACAACTCAGACGAAATTGCAATCAGGGAAAAGTGCCTGCCTGGGGTGTTCAAAGCGCTCAGCACACGGACGGTCTCGGGCGATCGCACAAGTTCGTCAGCGTGTGGGCCGAAGACGCCAATTTTCAGATCGCTGGCGATCTCGTCGGGCCCTTTCGGACCCGCGTATTGAACGCCGTTTTCACCGACTCGAGCGTAGGGTTTTTCCATCGTGATTCGCCGGTACACAATCGCTCCGTTGTGCACGTGAGCCAGAAATAGAGGCGCGATGTTTTTGCTGTTGGGATCGAACACCATGTCGCCAGTAACGCCTTTGTAGTTCACCGTTCCGGCTAAGGCGTCGCGGATTCGCCCCCGATTCAGACCTGCCCGGCAGATGGCGTTCAGCAGGATCTGCATCGCATCGTAGGCCAGAGCGGCAAAGTGATCTGGCTTCTCATGGAAGGCAGTTTCGTAGCGACCGTTGAAATCCCGCCAGCGCGGGTCGGTGCGGGTGGGGTCGTAGGGAAAAACGGCTTCAAAACCCTCGGCAGCGGGGCCTGCCTGCTTGATGAGCTCGTCCCCAATCGTGCGGTGGCTGCCGAATACGCGCTGCTTCATGCCGAGTTCCTGCATTTGCTGCAGGATTTGCGCGGCGGGGCCAATGTTGGTCCACAGTACGATGGCGTCGACGCGGGAGTCTTCGATGACTTGAAGTTGGCGGCGGAAATCGGTGTCGCCGGGCATGAACTTCTGCTCGATCACCACGGGATGGCCGAGGCGTCGGGACGCATCCCGGAACTTGATGACTCCGAAGCGGCCGTAGCGATCATTCACGCGGAGTAAGGCGACGCGCTTGAATCCGAGTTCGGTATAAATGTGACGCGCGAGCGTGTACCCTTGCTCGCGGTCGTCCTGAATATCGGTGAAGTACCAAGGGATGATGGTTTCCGGAATTGTGGGATCGGTGGAGGCACTGTTGACCAGCGGGGTCTCGCCTTTTAGCGTGAGGCGCAGCGCGATGTGCGTGGATTCAGAGCTGATGGATCCGAACATGGCCCAGACTTTGTCTTCGTAGATCATCCGGACGGCGTCGTTCGAAGCCGCGCCCCAGATGGCAGAGTCCTTCGCAGCGCCCTCCGTTGCGGACTTGCTCATCTGCCAGTTGTCGTAGTCGTTGTGAGTGATCAGGCGAAAAGGCTTGCCCCCATAACCGCCGGCGGCGTTGGCCTCGTCGATCGCCATGTTCGCACCATTCAACATGCGATTCCCCAGCACGGCGTCCGGGTGATCGTAGAGGGGTGCGAGGAACCCAATACGAATCTCGCTGAGCGTTTTCAGATCAGGATCGGGGACGTCGCGGGCGGCTCCGTTGTATTCGACGAGGTCCTGATAGTACTCGTAGTAGGGAGTGGTGAACTTGGAAAATGGACGCAAGTCTTCTGGCGCACCGGTGTAAGGCTTGAGCGAACGGGGCACAGGTGGGCCTGGCGGATTGTGGCCGCACGCACAAGGAACGGATGTCTGGGCCCACGCCGCGCTGGCCAACAGCGTGGCGATTACAGAAATCCTTACGAGGTACATGGCTACTCCATTGGCGTTTCCCGCCGGAACATGGCAATCGCTTCGATTTCAATCAACAAATCAGGCCGGCAGAGAATCGCCTGAATGCCGGTGGAAGCCGGCAGCGGGTCGAGTTGCTGCTCTTTGTAGAATGCAGTGCGTTCTTCATTGAAGGCCTGGTAATCGCGCTCGATGTCACGGAGATAGCATGTGGTGCGCACGATGTCGTGCCAAGTCGCGCCTTCGGCAGCCAGCAACTTCGTGATGTTGTCGAAGGTGCGGCGGAGTTGAGCGCGAAGATCTCCGACGTGGACAGTGCGGCCAGCGTCGTCGATGCTGGCGGTGCCTGAGATCAGCAGGACTGTCAGGCCATTGAGGTCGATCCGCATGCCGCGGGAGAAGGCGCTGCCGTAGTCGTAGGCTTCGTTGAGCGCTGTGTGATTGGTAATGGCCCGCTTCACGACGGGGGCTGTGGCCACTTCCACGAATAGCTCCTGAACATTCATTTGATTAGCTCCTGATGATTTCATTTCTTGTGTGACGCCTTGTGCGTGCTCAAAACTTGTGCGGTTTCGACGGGATTCTTCTGACGAATGCCGTGGCTCAACCCTTTGGCCGTCGCGACCCAGATGTCGTCGTCCTGAAGGGCGACGCCGAGAACGTAGTTGTGCGCGATCGTGCTCTGCACCGGGATATTCTTCACCGTGCCGGAGGCGTCGCGCACCAGCATTTCCGGCTTATGAGTATCGAGCGCGGGACGGTACACGGCCCAATTCGTGCCGTCGTAGTAGGCGAGACCTTTGTCGGTGGAAAACCACGCGCGGTTAGCGTCGATGCCCTTGATCTGGTTTAGAAAATTGCTGGGCAGGCCGCTGTCTTTCTGCAGGAAGTTGTGCCAGTAACGGCCGTCGTAGCGGCTGGCGCCGAAGTAGGTTGCGACCCATAGAATCTTGTCGACGTAACTGACGGAGGTTGTGATCTCGTGGATCAGGCCCTGATCTTTCATCAAGACGAGTTCGGTTTCGCCGTCGGGATCATCGTAGTTTTTCCAGCGCTCGGTCTTTACGTCGTACTCGAGCACTCCGCCTCCCCACACCGCGTAGTAGACTTTGTCCTCCGCGGGACTGACGGCGTAGGTCCAGATCTCGTACATCGGGGTGTTGCGTTCGTTGAACAGGGACCACTGGCCGGTGCGGGTGTTGAAACGGCTGGCACCAGCGGCAGTTGCGGTCCACACGAAGTCGCCTTGCACGCCGACTCCGTAAACGATGTCGTTGCTTAAGCCGGAGGTCAGCTGGGTGAAGGTGTCGATGCGGCCGGCCGAGACGCGGCTCAGCCCACCCATGGTGCCAACCCATAGGTCTCCAGTGCGCTTGTCGAGTGCCAGAGAGAGCACGGCTTGGTGCGCCAAGCTTTGCTCTTTCGAATCCTCGATGGGGCGAAATACTTTCCAGGCGCCGTTCTCGTAGAGGCCTAATCCGTTTTCAGTCCCCGCCCAGATGCGCTTGCCGTCGACTAGCACGCAGAAGACGTGGTTATCGGGCAGACCGCTTGCGGTGGTAAAGTTCTCCCAGCGGAAGAGCGGCACGTCTTGGGCGACAGCTGTCGAGGCCATCATGACTAGTGCGAGCGTCGCAAACCATATTCTCGGCAACCAGATTCTCGGCTTCATAGTGTTTTCAGGTACTCGATGAGATCGTTCAATTCGTCTTTGGTCAGATCGTTGCTCACGCCGTGTGTGTCGTTCGGGTTGAACACGGTCCAGATTTCTTCCATTGAGCGCGCCGAACCATCGTGCAGGTAGGGCGCGGAGTAGGCGACATTGGAAAGCTGAGGCACATCGATTACCGGGGAGCGGTCCGTAGGCTTGCCGGTCCCGACGTCAAACTGCTTCTGGTTCGTGTATTTGGGGCCGCTGTGGCAGTAGGCGCATTGATTGGAGTCGGGGATCGGTTTGCCGTTCTTGTAAGTCGCGCGTTCGAAGATGGCTTTACCGTGCTCTTGAGCTGGGGTCAAGTCTCCATTAGCAAGGCGGCCGCGATTGGGGCGATATGGAAGCGAGTAGACGAAGGTCACCAAGTCAGTGAGTTGCTGCTGGTTGAAACTCTGCGAGCGAAAGAAGAACTTCTCCGTGCGCGGGCCACACTCCGTCGGCATGTCTGCGTTGCCGCCATTCCATTTGAAGGGCTCGGTGCCGGCGAGGTTCTCGAGTGAACGATTGTCGACGATGTCTTTGCCGAAGCCGTCGGGTTCGAGGTCCCATTGCAGGCCGTCGATAGTGGCATCTAGATGACAATTGGCGCAGCCGAACTGGCCTTGGAAGGCGAAGTCAGCGGTGTAGAAGAGGCGTTCGCCACGGCGGAGAGCGTCCACATTCCTAGGTCCGCCGAGGTCTATTGTCGAAACGACTTTGTCTGAGGTCGTATCGATCACGGCGATGTTGTCGTCCAAGCGGTTGGCAACATAAAGGCGCTTGCCGTCCGGCGAGAGCAGGACGCCACGCGGATTGTGGCCTACGGGAATCCTTGCTTGTACGTAGTCTGCCGAGGCTGAGAGATCGTTCACGAACGGCTGTCGTCGCGTTCGCACCGTATTCAGCAAACGGGGAACGTCAATGACCGTGACGCTCTGCGATCCGGCCGTGGTCAGAAAGATCTTCGACTTATCGGGCGCGATGGCTACGCCCCAAGGTAGAGAGTAGTAGCGGTCGAGTTCGTCAATCGCGACTTGGACGGTACCACCAACATCGTCGCCAAATAGGGTGAGCGAATCTCCGAAGGCCCAGCCATGTTCGACGTGCGCCAGCGGGATCAGGTTCTTAGGCCGCAGTTGCGCGGCCACGCCCAGGCGGCCATCTGCGGACAACGCGATGTGAAACATGCCAGCCACGTTGTGCAGTGGCTTGCGCTCGACCACCACCTGCCGCTCGGTATCGATGACGGTGATTTCTGAATTCGGCTGGCTGCGGAAAGCTCCGGCATTCGGATAAATGTGGGTGCAATAGATCCACTTTCCATCTGGCGACAATGCCAGGTAGCTGGCGCCGCGCCCGGCCAGTAACCGTTTGGTTTCTTGTCCGCTCTTGAGGTCGATCACGGAGACGTCGCCGCTCAAGCGATTAGCGACGTACAGCGCCGTGCCGTCCTTGTCGGAAACGACGCCGCTTGGTTCCGATCCGGTGGGCAGAGTCTGCAGGACCTGCAATGTCGCGGTATCGATGACCGACACGGTGTCGGACCAGGCATTCGTGATGTACAGTCGGCGGCCATCGGGAGACAAGACGATTCCACGCGGCATCCGACCAACTTGGACGCTGCCCATGACTTTGCTGGACTGCACGTCGACGACTCGCACTTCGTCGCTCTCTTGGCAGACAACGTAGAGCAGACGGCCATCCGGAGAAGAGACCATTTCGAGCGGGGACAAATAGCGCTCCCTCGTGGTCGCTGTGGACTGTTTGGCTGAGGGTGAAGCCGCGATCGCGAGCAGAGCCACGGCAAGGATGGCAGCAACCTTCGCCATCCGCCGAAAGCTCGTGCACGATATGGGACGCACCGGCATCTACGGCTCCTCCACTGTGAGCACGCGGTCCACGGAAAGATTCTCCAGAACCTGTTCCTGTCCGCTGGGCCAGTGGATGGTGAGCTTGTCTGCTTTTGTGGCAGAACCCAGGCCGAAGTGGAGCCGTCCGTCGTCCTGTGAGAGATAGCTGGATCCCGCGATGCGTTCTGCGGTCTGCTTGCGCCCTCCAGCCACCAGTTCCAGGCGCGCGCCAATGCCGTCACGATTGCTCTTCTTTTCCTGGGAATTCCCCTTCAACTTCACGGTGAGCCAGTGATTGCTGTTCTGAGTGACGTTGTGCAGCAGGGTTGCAGGTGCGCCGAGATTCACGACGAAGGCGTCGATTTTCCCGTCATTGTCGTAGTCGGNNAGCCGTCGTTGTCGAAGTCGTAAATGCCGCTGCCCCAACTGACGTACTGCGCCGTCGCCTGCGAAATGCCGGAACTGGGGCCGATGTCTTCAAATCCGTTCGCGCCAGCGTTGCGCATGAGGCGGTTGTACTTGGAGTCGGTTACCCAGAGGTCGAGACGGCCATCGCCGTCGATGTCGGCAAACACCGGGCCCATGGCCGACGTGTTCTCGCCATTCTGGCCGTACGCCACGCCCACATCACCGGCGACTTCCTCGAACGTGCCGTCGTGCTTGTTGTGGAAGAGAAAATTCTCCGTCTTGTCGTTAGCAACGTAGATGTCGGGATAGCCGTCGCCATCGTAGTCGGCTGCGGTCACGCCCATGGTGCGGCCCTTGTAGGCGCCGATCCCAGATTTGTCCGTCACGTCCGTGAATGTTCCGTTGCAATTGTTGTGGTAGAGGCGGTTCGTGTCGGCGGCGTAGTCGAGCGGGCCGGGATAGTTGTCGGCGGCGTAGAAGTTGCGGTACTTGGGATCGAACTTCACGTAGCGCCCGACAAACAAGTCAATGCAGCCATCGCGATCGTAATCCAGCCAGGCGGAGCTGATGGACCATCCGTCGACCTTGATGCCGGCCTTGACGGTCACGTCAGTGAATGTCCCATCACCATTGTTGTGGTAGAGAATCGCTTTGCCATAGCCGGTCACGAAGAGATCCACAAAACCATCGTTGTCAAAATCAGCGGCGATCGCAGCCGTACCGAAGATATTTGCCGCTACGCCGGCCTGGTCGGTGACATCCGTGAACGTACCGTCGCCGTTGTTTTTGTATAGATGGTTGTGGGGCGGAGTTGCGGGCTGCTCCTTGAGAGGGTAGGGATGCATTCCGTCCTCAAGCGGCTTACCCGTGACCACGTAGAGATCGGGCAATCCATCGTTGTTGTAGTCGAACCAGACACAGCCGGAGCCGGTGCTCTCCAACAACGAGCCCAGTTGCTTTGCGCCGAAGCTGTGAGTGAATTGAATGCCGGACTTTGCGGTAGCATCCTCGAAACGGATCGGGCCGGGCGCGGCCGCTGGCGGCGTTTGTGCCAGCATCGAAGAGGACAGTAGAAGGAATCCAAGAAGTCGTTTTGTCACCCTAGTGTCCTCCTGCAGCGTTCTGCGCGCTTGCGCCAGTCATGTCGGCTGGAGTGGTCGACTTCAGCAGGATCATCGGGACCGCATTCTCAGGCGAGGTCTCCGGTCCGGCGTGGCAGCCGACGCAGGCACGTTGTTCCCCGCGGCGCATCCAGAAAAATCCCGACTCGTGCTTCAAAGTCTTGCCCGCCTCGTCCAGCAGTTCGATCTGCAGCGGTTGCTCGGTGGGGACTTGGACGAAGAAGGATCCGTCGCGTTCGACTGGGGCGGTACCGAGCAGTCGCGGATTGCCCGCGTCATCTCGCGTATACAGCCGCACTGAATGAATCGATCCTGCCGCGAACGGGTATTTGGAGGTATAGGCGTTCAGGCACAGCAAGTTCGCGTTCGGCCACTCATGCAATCCAGAAGGATGACGGTTCGGCAACGCGCGTTCGCTAACCAGTGTCGGCTGAACTGCATCCGCGTCTTGTTCTACTACTGCCGGACGCATCTCGGTTGAGCCCGGGGTCCAGAACACTAGTTGAAATGGCGCCTTCGCATCTGCCCGCCAGGGCATGAGCCAATCGCCGGTGGCAGTCTCGACGACTTCTCCGGCATATTCTCCAGCTGGCGCTGAGATGCTTACTTCTTGCGCTTTTGACGATGTGAACCTTGCCAGCCCGTGACTCGATGCAAGGACGATGTCGCCTGACCTGACTTGCCTGCCGGAGTGCCGCGCAGTGCCGTGATCACAGCGATACGACTCGACCCCACTGCCGTCGGAATACACGGTGTAGATTTCCGGAACGGCCTCAGCACCGAGCGGATATGCGGCTTCGAACAAGATGCGGCCGTCGCGGAGAACATCCGTTGGCAGGAAATTCGTAGGGCCATACGTCAGGGCCAGCGGATTTCCGCCAGCCAAGCTCACGGCCTCGATCACAAATCGCTCTGCGGTTCTTCGCGCGTACACCACGCGATCTTCGGGCAGATAAAGCGGCCGAATGCAGTCTTCGTTGCCGGCGGTGATGCGGCGAGGCTCTCCGCCACCCAGAGCAATCTCCCAGATCTGCCAGGGGTCTTCTGGTTTGCGTTTGCCTGAGAAGAGCACCCGTTGGCCATCGAATGAGATCGCGGAATCGGCAGACATCGCGAAGTTCGGAACCAGTGGATGCTTGCCCTGCGCCTCACGCACAAAGATCGTCGCGCCGAAAGGGAAACGATCCGCACCGTGCATCCATGCCAGCAGTTCGTAGTGTTTTGCGGCGGTGTAAAGGAATGATGGCGGTTCTGCATCCGGTGAGGCTTTTACTGCCGTCTTCGGAAGTCCGAGCAGGCACAGCGAGAGCATGCAAGCCGAAAGAACGGGAATCAGGATGAAGCGCGACGCCACTAGTCTGCTCCCCCGACTGCGAGGAGTTGTGGGCGCAGTTGCCGGGCCACTTGCTCAAGATCCAGATAGGGCTGGAGATCTTTCATCATGTGGCGGAACTCGTCGAAAGTGAGCGATTGGTTGCCGTCGCTCAGGGCTTTTTCCGGACAGGGATGAACCTCCACAATCAATCCGTCGGCGCCCACGACGGCAGCGGCCCGCGACAACACGGGAACCAGGGCGCGAACGCCCGCGGCATGACTCGGATCCACGATGACCGGGAGGTGCGAGACCGTTTTCAACACCGGCACGGCAGCGATGTCCAGCGTGTTGCGAGTCGCAGTTTCAAAGGTGCGAATGCCGCGTTCGCAAAGAATGACTTGCGGATTGCCCGCGACGGCGATTACTTGCGCGGAGCGCAGAAGGTCTTCGAGAGTGGCGGTCATGCCGCGCTTCAGCAGAACCGGGCGCCCGCAATGGCCGAGAGCTTCGAGCAGCGCGTAGTTCTCCATACTGCGCGTGCCCACCTGCATGATGTCGGCATACTCGGCGATAAGGTCGACATCCTCTTCGCTCATCACCTCAGTGACGATCGCAAGGCCTGTAACTTCGCGCGCCTTCCGCAAAATCTTGAGGCCTTCCACGCCCAGGCCTTGAAACGCGTATGGCGAAGAGCGCGGCTTGTAGGCTCCGCCTCGCAGAATGCGTGCACCCGCGTCGGCCACCGCGACTGCAGTTTCGAGCAGTTGGCTTTCAGACTCGACGGCACACGGACCGGCCATCACAACAAAATCGTCTCCGCCAATCTCGATGTCACCGACTTGCACCACGCTGCGGGAGCACTCGTTGGTCTTGGCGACGAGATCGAAGCAGGAGAATTGGCCGTTCCATTTGGGGTTCATAAAGTATGCCGCGCCATTCTAGTAAGCGGCGAATATGCGTTCATTACTACGAAACGATTAGACCGCCGAAAATCGACATCGAAATCGACGCGAGCCCTCAAATCGCAGCTCGTAACTCGTTTGTATCGATAAGGAAGCGGGACACGTGTGATCACAATCACGGTTCAACGCGACGGAGCGCACACAAGTCGAAATTTCCGACTCATGGAGAAGCCGAGCAACTATCGATTCCGCAAGTGCCGTTGTCCGAATGGGCTAGTACGCCAATGGCAACAGCGCAAGCGATCTTCCGTGTTGGCGATCCCTACAGCGCTGTCGGGAATTCCGGCACGCAGCAGGCGGAATTCCTTGCATGTCGTTGAATCCACTTGATGGTGTTTGGATTGCATTACAGAGGATGGCCGTGGCGTTTATCGGCAAGGAGGTTATTCGATATGGCAGCAGAGAATTGGACGTTCTGGCTGAACATGACCAACTTCGCGCTGGGCATGGTCACAGTTCTGGCGCTGGTCGTCGTGTTCAGCGCTGTGTGCTGGGATCTACTGGTCCGCAAAGTTCGCGCTCCGCGCACCAACCGCGAGCTTGACCTGAGCACGCTGGATGGCGAACTGCGAGCGATGTTGCAGGGGTCGCACACCATGTACGAACCCGGCTTGGGGCTGACGATGGCAGACGGCGGCGAGAAAATCGAGCCCGCCGCGCCAAAGGCCTCAGACGCGAAACACGGGAAGTGAATTTATGGCATGCCCGTTTCTTAAAGAAGGTCGAGCGCGATACTGCCACGCCGCTCCGATGCAGAAGTTGATACTGGATGGCCCAGGTGCGGCCGACGGCGGGCGCTGTACTTCAGCGGATTACCGGCACTGTGCTTTGGCTGCGAAGAGTGGTCCGCAGCAGGATCGCTGCCCGCATCTCGAACAAATCCGCGTGCAGTATTGCGGCGTTTCGCCGGTCACGAAACTTGTGCCCTTCAGCGATTCGGAACTGTCGAGTTGCACCAGCAACACCTACCGCTATTGCGATTCTTATTTGTTGCTGGCGCGACCGCACGCGAACTCCGCCCCGGCCCATCTCCTTTACGCGCCAAATCACTTCTGGCTGGATGCGGAGGCATCAGGGTTGTGCCACGTGGGCATCGACGGATTTCTCGCGGACGTGGCCGGAAGCGTCGACGGAATCACATTCGTCACCGCACGGGGTACGCATTGTCCGTCTCTGGCGCTCACCGTCAATGGAGTCGAGTGGCCGATGAGCTTTCCGAATCCGCTGATGATTCAGAAAGTAAACAGCCGGTTGAGGAGCGATCCCGCCAGGCTCACGGTCGATCCCTATGGCGCGGGATGGTTGTTCGAGGGCTGGGAACTGCCGGGGCGAACGCGCGCCGGGCTGGTCTCTGGTCCACAGGCGGCCGCTTGGCAGGCGCAGGAGCGGGAGCGGCTATCGAACGAAATCCATGAGGCGCACGCGCCCGGCTGCGATGGCGGAGCGCCAGTGCACGGAGTGGCGCAACTGTTATCGCGGCAGGATCTGGTGTGTTTGTTCCAGCACTTCTTCTCCAACCGTGGCTGGACGGGGGAAGTATGAAGATGTCGCGGAATGCTCTCGTCTTCGGATTCGGTCTGGCGGTTGCGCTGGTGGCGGGATGGGTTGTGTTTCCGCGCCTACTCTACGTGCAGAAACAGCAGCCTCTCGAGTTTCGCCACAAGACGCACGCGGAGAAATCTGGCGTCGCCGATTGCCACGAATGCCACGCGGTTCGTGAGGACGGAGCGTTCGCCGGAATTCCAGCCATGGAGAAATGTGCGAGCTGTCACTCGGAACGCATCGGGGAGAGCAAGGCTGAAGCGACCCTGGTCAACAGTTTCATCAAGCCTGGGCACGAAACTCCATGGCTCGTGTATGCACGGCAACCGGCAAATGCTTGGTTCTCGCACGCGATCCACGTGAAGCGCGCTGGCTTGGCCTGCACGGAATGTCATTCGACTTACGGCACAACGGATCAGGTACGCGTCTACCAGTTGAACCGCATCAGCGGATACAGCCGCGACATTTGGGGACATTCCATCTCGCGCCTGCGCCGTGCGCCACACGAAGGCATGAAGATGAGCGACTGCGAAGACTGCCACCGCCGGCACAACGTCGAGGTAGGCTGTCTCGGTTGCCACGAGTAAAGGAGAAGCATGAAGGTCACACGACGGGATCTGCTGGTATGGAGCGCGGGAGCAGCAGCGGGTCTCCTGGTGACGCCGGTTCCCTGGAAGTTGCTGGACGACACTTCCATCTGGAGCCAGAACTGGCCGTGGATTCCGCAGCCCGCGCGCGGCCCGGTTGAAGTGAAAATGTCGGCTTGCACGCTGTGTCCGAACGGATGCGGGATGAAAGTAAAGACGGCTGCAGGTTGGCCTGTGGGCGTCGCGGGAGTGAGCAGTCACCCCATCAGCCGCGGGGCACTCTGCCCGCGCGGTTTTGGAGCACATCAGCTGAACTGGCATCCGCAACGGTTGCGTGTGGTTCGTCACGGGGCCAATCCTTCCACCTGGATTGAAGCGCGGATTGCATTCGCGAAAGCTTGCAGCGAAGGCCCGGTCGTGGTCATCGACGGATATCCTGGCCGTGCGGCTTCGTCGGTATTACAGAGCTTCTCTCGAAGGCGGGACGGCGGCTATCGCGTTGTGCTTGGCTTGGAAACTCGCGCTCTCGCGCCTTACGAGGCCTGGAGCGGCGTCCCGGCCTCTGCGCTCGGTTATGATCTTGAGAACGCTAAGACGATCGTGAGTATTGGTGCGCCCTTGCTGGATGGCTGGGGTCCTCCGGGCCGGTTCACTCGACTGTGGGCGGAGCGTGCAGCGGGAAATGCTGACCCACAACTTCGATTGATTCAAGTGGAGCCGTCTCTGTCTCGGACCGCGGGGCGGGCGTGGCGGTGGGTGCCTGTTCCGGCTGGCGCAGAATCCGCTTTGGCTGCGGGCGTCGCACGAGTGCTTCTCGAAGAACACATGGTGTCCGCGCGCGGTCCCATGCCACCGCTGACGCTCGCTGAAGCTGTGGCTCAGACCGGGCTTACTGCCGATGCGATTCGCGATCTGGCGCGGAAGGTCGTGGCGCGGACTCCCGCAGTCGTGATCGGTAACGACGACAATCCCGCCATTGCGGCCTTAAATGTCGTGCTGGGCGCAACTGGATCGCGCGGCATCGTGCGGAGATCGAAGCGTGCTGAGCCGTATGTTTCCGCCGACGCGGCCATCCCTGGCGCACGCGCGATTATTGTCGATGCCAGCGTGCCTTGGAATTTTTCTCCGCAGACCGACGCCGAGGTCTTCCGCTTTGCCGCGTGGGATGGAGGATCGAGCAGAGCCGATTGGCTGCTTCCCGCCCCGGGATTTCTGGAAGACTTGACCGACGTCCCGACGGCGCCCACATTTGCATTCGAGACTTACGCAGTGGCTCCCGGTCTGGTTAAGGCGCCACACGAAGTGCAGAGTGCCGCGCAGTTCCTCGCCAGCATCGATTCCACTCTAGCCACTGCCGAAAAAAACATCCACTCTCGTTGCGAAGATCTCTTCCGTGGGCGTGCGGGAACTCTGCGCGGACAGGAAGACACTCCGGTCGCGAAGTTTGCCTCGATTCAGAAGCTCGAAGAGCAACTCTGGAAAGGTGCGGTCTGGGTTGGTGAAGCCCCCCATCCCGTGACCTTGCGATGCGAATTGAAAGAATGGCCATCAACCGTCCCTTCTGCGCATCCGGAGAACTGGTCGACCACATGGCAGGCGCCGGTGCTGCCCCCGTTGGCGACGAAGTTGTACCGCGAATCCAACTTACGGGAAGCGCCAGAAAAGAGGACCGCATGAGCGCCCGTTATGGCATGGTGATTGATCTGGACCGCTGCACCGGTTGCGGCTCATGCATGATGGCGTGCGCGGCCGAGAACAACGTGCCGTCCCTTCCTCAGGCCACAGCTCGCACCGGCCTTACTCCAATGCTTGTCCGCAAAGTCTCGAATGGCATGGAGGGGATTGCGCGGCGCGAGACATTCATCCCGATCCTGTGCATGCACTGCGAACACGACACGCCCTGCGTGAAGGTATGCCCGCAGCAGGCGGTCGAAGTGGACAAGGCCACCGGGATCGTGATGCAGATGCCGCAGCGCTGCCTGGGATGCCGCTATTGCATGACGGCGTGCCCGTATCACGCGCGCTATTTTAATTGGTGGGATCCGACGTGGCCCGCGGGCATGGAGAAGAGTCTGAATCCTGGAGTGGCATCGCGGATGCGCGGCGTCGTGGAGAAGTGCAACATGTGCCACGCGCGTCTGCATTCGGCAAAAGAGAAAGCGGCCGCCTCAGGAAAGCGTGAAATTGATCTTGCCGATTATGTGCCGGCTTGCGTGGAAGCTTGCCCGACTGGAGCGATTCGCTTTGGCAACCTGGCCGACAAAAATGATCCGGCCTCACAAGAATCGCGCTCGCCCGATGCATTTCGCTTGCTGGCGCGCATCGGAACGGAGCCGAAGGTTTATTACAAGTCGAAGGAGGCGTGGGTGAGAGCGCTGGCGGAATCTAGTTCAGGCCCTAGTTTGAAGGTAGCTCCGGAGGTCCAACATGGCTAGCGCCGTGGTTACCAACAGCCGACTGGCCGACCAAAAGTGGATCGCACGGGGCGAAGAGCGAACCTCGCTCTCGCGATTCCTGCTCTGGCTGTCTCCCTGGGCTGTGGTGCTTGCCGTCGGAATCTATGCCGCTGGTTTGTGCCTGTACTACGGGCTGAACCAGACGAACATGGACAACCGCTTCGCCTTCGGTCTTTGGATTTTTCTTGATCTCGGAATCATCGCGCTGGGGGCGGGCGCGTTCTTCACCGGATTCCTCGTTTACATCCTGAAGCGGGCCGAGCTCAGGCCGATCCTGAACACGGCTGTGGTCGTCGGGTTTATCTGCTATAGCGGCGCGGTGGCCATCTTGATGATCGATGTGGGCCAGCCTCTACGGGCGTGGTTTACCTTCTGGCATCCGAATACACACTCGATGCTCACGGAGGTTACGTTCTGCATTTCCTGCTACCTGCTGGTACTCAGCCTAGAATACATTCCGATTCTGCTGCGCAACCGCCAACTGCGGAAGCTGCCGTCATTCCTTGTCTTTGAGCACCAACTCCATAAACTGGTGCCGGTGTTAGCGGGCGTGGGGACACTGCTCTCATTCTTCCATCAGGGATCGCTGGGTGGGCTTTACGGAGTGTTACGCGGCCGTCCGTTCGCTTTCCGCGAGGGTTTCTTCATCTGGCCTTCTACGTTCTTTTTGTTCATCCTGTCGGCGATAGCATCGGGACCAAGCTTTCTCATGCTGGTAACAGCGACAGTCGAAAAAGTGACCGGCAAGTGCCTCGTTCCTCCGGATCTGTTCCGGCGTTTAGGATTCATCTCCGGCATTCTGCTCGCCATCTACGTCGCAGCCAAATCGATCGACACGCTGATCTGGTTGAACATTACTTCTCCGTCGGTGGGCTTTGCGCCCTGGCAGTACTACATGCACAAGCCATTCGGCACGCCGATCCTGTTTGCCGAGATCGTCCTCCTGGGGCTGCTCCCTGCTTTTCTGTTGACGTACCGCAAGACCGCAGCGCGTCGGGGATGGCTGCTGAGTGCCGCCGCACTGGCTTGTGCGGGAATCCTGCTCAACCGCTTCGTTCTCACGGTGCAGACTCTGGCGGTGCCCACCCTGCCCTTTGATGAGTTTCTGCAATACACGCCCAGTTGGCAGGAGGTTGCCAGTTTCGGCGGCGTGATCGCGTACGGTGTCATTGTCTATTCGCTGTCTTATCGCTACTTGCCCCTTTTCGCAGCGCCAAAAGGAGAAAACACCCATGTTTCCGGGGATTGATGGATTCCATTGGACCGCTACCCACGTCGTTTTCTTGTCGTTGTTTTTCGCCATCGTGGTGACGATTTTGACGACGGTCGTCTCGGCGGTGTGGCGCACCACCCGCGACTTTCGTACCAGTCGGGCAATCGAGTTGTGCTGGAAATCGGACTTTGCGGAGTTGCCGGAATCCGACCGGCGCTGCCGCCATGAACTTGCAGGGCGCGTGATTTCGAGAACCTGCGACAACGCTTTCGATTGCAGGCACTGCGCGAGATATTCGCAGTTTGCCGTGCTGCCCGCGACAGGGCTAGCGACCGACCTGGGGCTCAACTATCCCGACGACCGCCTCTACCATCGCGGACACACTTGGGTGAAGCCCGTCGAAGACGGCCCATTCACCATCGGCCTCGATGAATTGGCCGATCATCTGATTGGGAACCCCGACTCCATCAAAATGCCGGTAGTTGGCACCGAACTAGAGATCAACCAAACCGCGTGGCGGATGAGCAAGAACGGGAACGAGATTCAGGTGCGCGCACCCATCGAAGGTACAGTGGTCAGCGTTGGAGGGCCGAAGGAGGGCTGGTTCCTGAAGATCCGACCGCGGCTCGATCCGCGCGATCCGACTACGCTGCGACATCTTCTGCGAGGCCCCGAAGTCCACGGCTGGTTGTCCCGGGAACTGGAGCGACTGCAACTGCAGCTCCGGGCGCCCAACACTCCCGCTGCCCTAGCCGACGGCGGAGTGCTAATGCCAGGATTGATGGACGCTGTGCCCGGGGCCGACTGGAACACGGTGCTCGCCGACACTTTTCTCGAGGCCTGATACCTCGGAAAATGCCGTGTGACTCAATGCACGATCTCGTAGCGCTTGAGCTTATCGTAAAGTGTCGAGCGATCAATGCCCAGAGCTGAAGACGCCTCTTTGACGTTGCCGTGCTTGCGCTCGAGTGCGGCCACAATCGCGCGCCGCTCCAGTTCGCCGAGAGAAACATCCGGCACTTCCCAATTCTGCGGCTGTCCGGGATTGCGCTGCATCCATGAAAAATCCTGCTCGTCGAGCATGCCATTGCGGCAGGTCACAATCGCCCGCTCAATGACATTTTCGAGTTCGCGGACATTGCCTGGCCAGTCATAGGCAATCAGCACCTTCAAAGCGGCGGCAGAAATGCCACTCACGTCCCTGCCCAGCGCAGAAGAAATGTGCTGCACGAAGTGCTCCGCTAGCAAGGGGATATCCTCGCGCCTTTGGCGCAGTGGGGGCAGGCGAATCTCAATCACGTTGAGGCGGTAATACAGGTCCTCGCGGAACCTTTGCGCTTGGACTTCCTCGGCCAGGTCCTTGTTGGTCGCGGCTATGATACGCACGTCGACTTCGACTTCCTGAGTTCCTCCCAAGCGATAGAAGCGGCGCTCCTGCAGCACCCTCAGCAGATCAGCCTGCAGTTTGGGAGAGACGTCGCCGATTTCATCGAGAAAGATCGTGCCTCCATTCGCCATTTCAAACTTGCCCTTGGTCTGTGCGGCAGCGCCGGTGAAGGCACCTTTCTCGTAACCAAACAACTCACTCTCCAGCAGAGTTTCGGTCAGGGCGGCGCAACTGACAACGATGAATGGTTTCTCCGCGCGATTGCCGGAGAAATGAACCGCGCGGGCCACCAGTTCCTTGCCCGTACCGCTTTCGCCTCGAATCAGCACCGTGCTGCGCAGATCCGCGACTTCCTTGGTTAGGGCCAGAATCTCCTCCATGCGCGGATTCTTGGTGATGATGTCGTAGTGGCGGTATTGCCGGTTCAGTTTCTTGCGCAGAATCGCATTCTCGCTCTGCAGCTTCTTCAGCTTCAGGATGCGCGACACCAGCATCGAGATCTCCTGCGGATTGCAGGGCTTCACAATGTATTCCTGCGCGCCTTCCTTCATGGCCTGAATGGCGGTGTCGACCGTCGCATAGGCGGTGATGATGATGATCGACGCTTCTGGACGCACCCGATGAATTTCCATCATGGTTTCAATGCCATCCATGCCGCCGGGCATTTTCAAATCGACGAAACAGATGGCGTAGTCCATGCACTTGGCGAGTTCGACGGCTTTCTGGCCATTGGGCGCGGTGTCGACGTGATAACCGTCTTCCCGCAACCACGCTCCCATCGATTCGCACATAACGTCTTCGTCGTCCACGACCAGGATCGGCCAGTTTTTCTTCATACGATTGCCTCTTTCGAAGTAAATCTCTGCACCAACTGCATCCCGCAGCGCACGCAGTATTGTTCCGCCTTGGCATCCACCAATTCAATGTGTGTGGCCAGGCTCATCGCACACGTGGGCTCCGAACAATGGACAAGCCCAAACGTGTGTCCCAGTTCATGCAGCACTTCTTTGGCGGTGCGCTCCCTCAGCAGGCTCTCCTCGGGGGGAAGTCCATAAAACTCCTGATGCAGCCGGCAAAGCGAAACCACAGCGATCGGACCGTCAAACTGCGCCTGCCCGAACAGGAAACTCAGCATCGGGATCGCGAGGTCCACATCGGTTACGCCAAGCACCCGGGAGGCATCGCTCGGAGCGTGTTGGGCCAGCATTTTCATGATCTCTACCGACTGGTATTGGCCTCGCTTCGCGTCATATGCACCTTCCGGAATCGATAAAGGCGGCAAGCGTCGAATGGGCAGCGGGAACCATTCGGCAGTCGCATTCTCGACCCAATCCAGGGCCTGCGCCGGCACGTTTCCGATCGCCACGAGATAGAGTCCATTCACACCGCATGTACCTGCACTTCCCGCGATTCCGGCGTGCTGTTTTGCGATTTGAGCGGGAGAGTGACCGTAAAGGTCGTGCCCTCGTTGCGCTGGCTCGCGACCTCAACCTCACCTTCATGGGCTTTCACGATTCCGTACAACACGGCCAGCCCGAGGCCAACTCCCTTGCCTTCGGCTTTCGTGGTGAAAAACGGATCGAAGATCTTGGAAAGGTTCTCGGGGGCGATACCCTCACCGGTGTCCTGAACGCAAAGTTCCACGGTCTCGTCAGCCAACTCGCGCGTCCGGATCGTCAGCTTGCCGCCACCGCGCGGCTGCATGGCCTGCGCGCCGTTCAAGACCAGATTCAGGATCACCTGCTGGATCTGTGAGGAATCGCATTCGACGAGCGGCAGATTATCCTGCAACTCCAGAACAACTTCGGCGCTGATCAGCTTTAGTTTGTGGTCGGCCAGCCCCAACGTGGTGCGCACCAGCTTGTTCAGATCCGCGGGCGCGCGCTGCGGCTTGGAACGCCGCGAGAAGGCCAACAAGTCTGAAACGATGCGCCCGACCCGAGCGGTTTCCGTGGAGATCAGGCTGAGGTATTTCCGGAATTCCGCCTCGCGGCCCGGCGGGTATTCTCCCTTGGCCATCAGTCGCTCGAGAAGCATGGAGAGATTGAGAACGCCAGAGACGGGATTGTTAATCTCATGCGCCACGCTGGCCGCGAGCTGCCCAAGCGTGGCCAGACGGTCGGATTGAATGAGCTTGCGTTGGGCAACCTGCAGCTGTCGAGTGCGCTCGTCGACCTTGCTCTCCAGCGTCTGCTGCATTTCGTTCAGATCGTCTACCGCCACTTTCAGGCGCTCGCGCATTTTGTTGAACGAGTCCACCAGTTCGTCGATTTCCTGGCTGCGACGGGTAATTTTGATGGGCTGGTCCAAATCCATCGCGCTGACCGCCTTCGTCCCGCCGATCAGTTGTTGAATCGGAGTCGCCACAAAGCGTTTGGTAAATAGAATGACGAACGCCGCCCCAATTGCCACTTCGAGCGCAGTCAGAATGACAGTCTGAAGAGTGATCACCCGCGTCTGTTTCTGAACAGGATCCAGACGCAATGCAACATCAACGACCCCCAGCACTTTCGTCTGGGCGCGGTGCGCGTGGCAGCTGGCATTGCTGCACGAAGGCTCGTTGTAGATGGGCGCCACCATGTTGATGGTCTTCACGCCGTCTGGCGAAGTGGCATAGCGGACGCGAGAATCCTCGGACGGCCGGTTGCGGTTGGGACCCTGACCATGACAACTCGCGCACACCTCGTTCGACAGGCTGGTCACGCCGGGCTGTTCTCTCGCGTCGGTCGAAAACACCATCCGTCCTTCCCGGTTGAACATCCGGATTCGATCGATCCCTTGCTTGTCGGCGATCACCCGCATGATCTCGTACGCGGCCTTGCGGTCGTCGTCGAGCATGGCATGCCAGGTAGCACCCGTAATACTGCGCGAGAGTTGATCCGCCCCGAGGATCATGGTCCCTTCCAATTGCTTCTTCTGAGTGCGGAAATTGAGGTACCCACTGACTCCGCTGATCGCGACGATCAGGATGGTGAGCGAGAGAATCAGTTTGGGACCCAGTTTTCGAGGCATGGTTGGACCCGGAACTCCCATGCTTGCTCAGTTGAACAGCAAACAGCGGACAGCGAGATCCGCGGGAAGTCCCTCATCAAGGCTAGCCAGGGCCGCCGAACCAGACAGTGATTGTCACCGCGCTGACCAGTGATCTTGGTCACGTCCTCAAACCTAGCCAACCTGTGCAGTTACGGCGGTTTGCCGGCCATGTCGGGCGAGACTTTTCTTGATGGTTGCTATAAGAAATTTGTATTGGACTGAGCGAATACGCGCATTTATCGTCGGCGGATTGATTCTGGCTGACACGCTGTGTGGGGTCGTCGGCGCGGCGCCGGGGGGTGTCCGCGCCGCAGGTCCTAGGCCGTTGCCACTGGAAATTGTGCAGATCCATAAACAGGAGCAGGCAAAGATGACGAAGCGAGCAGGGAGGCGCATTCTGCGCCGGTCGTTGGTGACCGCCAGCGCCACAGTTGTTCTCGTCGCAGGATTGTTGTTTGGGCTGTCCGCTCTCAGCTTTGCCGACGACGGCCCCAAACCGGATCCCGCCGGCACCGCCACCGGGGACAAATCGGCTGCGGTCGATGCTGCCGGAAATCCATTTGTTCCGGTCGAACCCACCGATAAGACGGCTCCCGATTACGCGCAGAACAAGAAGGCCTTCGACGACTACCAAGCTCAGGCCGCTAAGGAACCTCTGGCGGTGAAGCTCGCCGACAGCGTCGGCCACGTCCGCATCGCGACCAATATGGCGTGGACGCTGAACACGGGCTACCTCGTGCTGTTCATGCAGGCAGGGTTTGCCCTGCTGACTTGCGGTCTGGTACGAAAGAAAAACGCCGCCCATCTCATGATGCTGAACTTCGCGGCGTACGTCTTCGCCTTCCTCGCGTACTACGCGGTCGGATACGCATTCCAGTTTGGAGCAGTCGCGATTAACGCTGCGCCGACAAATCTCGGCGGCGTTCCTACCCTGAACCATTTTCTGATCGGCAGCGGGCAATGGGGGTTCGTGGGCGGAAAGGGCTTCTTCCTCGTCGGTCCGGCATATGACGCCGGGAGCAATTGCTTGACCCTGTTTGAAGTCGTGTTCATGGAGACGGCCGGATACATCATCGTCGGCGCAATCTGCGAACGCATCAGCTTCTGGGCGTTTCTGTTGTGTGAACTCTTCATCGGCGCGATTCTCTACCCGATTTCCGGTTGCTGGGCGTGGGGCGGCGGCTGGATGTCGCAGCTTGGATCCACAATGAATCTGGGCCACGGTTATGTGGACTTTGCCGGATCCACTGTCGTACACGCCGTCGGCGGCTTCTGCGCCATGGCACTGGCAATTATCCTTGGGCCGCGTCTAGGGAAGTTTGGCCCCGGCGGGAAGATCCGCGTCTTCCCTGCTCACAACATTGTTTACGTCGTGACGGGAACGTTCATCCTGCTGTTCGGGTGGATGGGCTTCAATCCCGGCTCGACCCTGGGCGCAACCGATTTCCGCATCTCGATCGTCGCGGTGAACACGAATCTAGCTGCAGTGGCCGGATCGGCTGCGGCAATGCTCATCTGGTACTTCCTGTTCGGCAAACCCGATATCACGATGGCGTGTAACGGGATGCTGGCTGGTCTGGTCGCGATCACTGCTCCCTGCGCCTTTGTCTCCCCGACAGCATCTGTCATCATCGGCGTGCTGGCCGGATCTCTGGTGTGCGGCGGGGTGCTGTTTAACGAGCGTGTTCTTAAGATCGATGATCCATGCGGCGCGGTCTCGGTGCACGGATATTGCGGGTGGTTGGGCGCAGTCTGTGTGGGCATTTTCGCCGACGGCACTTACGGATCCGGATGGAACGGCGTCGGGGCGGCCAGCTATCTGGGACACGCGGGTCAAGGCGTCACCGGATTGATCCACGGCGACACAAGACAGTTCTGGTGCCAGCTGATGGGAGCAACCTTATACGCGGTCTGGGCGTTCGGCGCGACGTACGCAGTTTTCTGGGTTGTGAACAAAGTGAAAAGCATGCGGGTGCCCGAAGAGTCTGAAGAGGTTGGCTTGGATGTCCCCGAGTTTGGCATGCCGGGCTACCCTGAGGACGCAGTCGTTACAACTCCATACTGAACACCGGGTGCTGCATTCGCAAAACGCGGTCTTCACCAGAGGGCCTTTTTATGTCCATTCGTCTTAACCGGGGTCGCCGGTCCCTGCCGGTGATCCTGTGCGTTGTGACGCTCATCAGCGTTGGCGTGCTCCTGGCATGGGATATTGTTCCCGAACTCTTTCCCGCGAACGCACACGATCTCCTCGCGGCGCTTCCGCTCGCCATGATTGCCTGTGCCTGTCTGGTTTACGAAGCGGTGCGGCGACCCTCGCGGTCGGAGTTGATCAAAGCCATCCTTCTGGCCTGTGCTTTTTTGTTCTGGGCTGCCAACCAGCTATGGCCGACTCTCCGACAGGCGACACTGTTCAACGACGTCGCCATCGCCCTATTCGTTTTCGACATATTCCTGGCGATGACCAGCCGTCCCGATCCGATTTCCTGACCGATCCCACCAATTATGAAGAAGGTAAATGCACGCTAGCGAAAGCGGCGAATGAAGAGCGTGTGGCGCTCCGAGAGGTAGAAGCCTACCCCGTAGATTGTGGCTTTGCCTTTCGAGGAATAGATCACCTGGCGAATGCGCAGTACCGATGCTCCGCGGGGCACGCCCAGCAATTCGGCGACGTTTGCTTCGGCTGCGGTGGCGGAAGGCGCGCCAAAATGGATTGGATCGAAATCAAATGGCCGCAGCCTAGCGGGCTTGTCCAGCGCCTCACCGATCTTCCCATCGATCGCTACATTAATATTCGCGAAGGTCAACCGAGGTGGGAGTAGATGTTTAGCCAGCGTCTTCAGATCGCGCGTTCAATCAGCTCTCGGCTCAACCCGCACTCCCAGCCACAACAAGCCTGCCACGACTGCTAATCCCGCAGTCAGCGTCAATGCCGATTCCCATCCGATCCGCTGCGCCAGCCAGGGTGTGAGAGCAGGCGAAACCATGCCGCCCAGATTGCTGCCAAAGTTCATGGTGCCGCCCGCGATGCCGCTATGCTCGCCTGAGAGTTGGGTCATCGTCGCCCAGAACGGGCCCTCGGTACAGAGCACCAGCACCGTACACGTCGTGAGAGCTGCCACAGCCACCATGGGCTTCGGAGTGCGAGCGCCAATCACCAGGAAGATGGCCGCCGCACAGAGAGCAACCAGCGGAACGCTGCGGCGTCCCCATGTCGCACCCCAGCGGATCACCGCCCAGTCCGAGAAGACGCCTCCGAGCGGGATGGCAAACGTAGTGGCGATCCATGGCAGTGCCGTGAAGCTCGCAGCCTTGAGCACTTCAAAGTGGCGCACCTGGACCAGATAGAGATAGAACCAGAAAATGAAGATGTACCCCAGGTAGCCTTGCAGCAGATAACTGGCGGACAGGAACCAGAAACTCGGCAAGCGCAACGGTTGAGCCGAGTGGTTCGGCGATCCAGTCGCAGTGGAGCGATAAGCCGAGGCCTGCTCATTTGAAGTAGCGTGCAAGTGAAGTTCTCGCGGTCCAAACCTCGACCACAGCAATCCGGCAACCGCGCTAAGGAACGCCGCCACCCACAACGCCGTGCGCCATCCGAAGCGAGTGGTGATGGGCGCCAGCAGCAGAGGAGTAACCGCTGATCCCACTCCAACGCTCGCCAGCACTAGGCTGTTCGCCCGGGCTTGCAAGCGCGGCGGCATCGTGATGGCGATGGTCCGGCCCGAGGTCGGATAGGTGGGAGCGGCAATGACTCCGAAGATTGCGCGGAGCGCCCAAAGTTGCGGAATGACAACAGCTAATCCGAATCCGCGCCATCCCACGAGCGCAGTGAGAACCGTGAGCAACGCCCAGCCGGTGCAAAGAAAAAGAAAGATGCGGCGCGCACTGACCCGGTCCGCGAGCCCTCCTGAGGGCACCTGAAACAAGGTGTACCCAACCAGGAAGGCGCTGAACACCGTGCCCATCTGCGTTTGGGTCAGCCCGAAGTCCCTCATCATGTTGGGCGCGACCACGGTGACAGCGACGCGGCACACATATCCCACTGAGGCCGCGGCCATCAGCAGCAGCACGAGGCGTTTATTCATGGAGGTCGACGCGGTTGCCGTCGCTGGAACCGCGCTCATGGAAGCCTTTTGTGCAAGATGAGTTCCGATTTACCCGGCACAACATAATCCTTGAGTTCGCCAATGAACTCGTAGCCGTGCTGGCGATAAAAGTGTTGAGCACGGTCATTGAACGATGACACCAGCAAAAAGATGTGTTCACGGCCGGCGAAGTGCTCTTCGGCAAAGCGCAGAAGTCGTGATCCGATGCCCCGTCCGCGCCCTTCAACCGCAACCGCGATGGAGGCGATATAAGGCGATCCCGCCAGGCCATAGGACGCGACCAGGATGAAACCTACAGGAATCTCTTGCGCGCGAGCCACGAACAGCTCGGTGCCGGGACGAACCAGCGTCACGCGGCATCCCTCGAGATCGCGGCGAAGAGTGATCCAAGGTTCGCTCGACGCCATCACGCGGGCGCACCATTCGAGGTCTTCGGGTTCTGCAGCCGCGATGTGGATCGGAATCCCCATTCTTACTTCAAAACGAAAGCGATCGTAGCAGTCATCCGGCCCAGTTCGCAATGCGCCAGGCCAAGGATCAGGGACCCCTGACGCATGGCTACCCCGCCGTCCGGATTCGAGAACATCACAAAAAAGGATTGTTTAGAAAATCGATTTTTTCGGTAACATAATCATTATGGTGACGCCTCTCCGCTGGTGTCGTACCGCTCTTATCCTGTTGACATTAGCATCCGCGCTCTTCCTCCCGTCCTGCGGCGGATCTGGTTCTTCTGGGGGAGGCGGGCAGCAACTACAACCTCCCTCAGTGCCCACGGGTGTGACCGCGACTGCCGGAAACCAGCAGGTTGCTCTCACTTGGAATGCGAGTTCAGGTGCAACCAGTTATAACGTCGGGCGTGCCACCACAACTGGTGGGCCGTACACGACCATTTCGTCGCCAACTACGACCAGATTCGCCGAATCAACGGTGACGAATGGCACGACCTATTATTACGTTGTCTCGGCAACCAATTCTGCAGGCACGAGCCCGAACTCCAGCCAGGTATCAGCCATACCCTCAGGCCCCGTCACGAACGTCAGCGTGACCATCGATGTGCTGTCCAACCGGCACACAATCAGCCCATATGTCTATGGCGGAGCGTTTCCGCAGGACGGGCCCACGATTACGGACAGCGGCCTGAGCGTCGTGCGGTGGGGCGGGAATGCAGCATCCACCTACAATTGGCAACTCGGAACCGACAATGCCGACAATGACTACTATTTCGAAGATTTTGCTTTCAATGGCTTCAGCAGCCCGCAAGGCGTAACTGGGGTAAGTGATTCAATTCAGTGGATTGGGGACGTCAAAGCTGCGAACAGCATCCCGCTGATGACGATGGTGATGCTGCCCTGGGTGGCACAGAGCGCAGAGGGCAGCGGAAATGGTCACTGGAGTTTTTCGGTCGCCATTGATGGCGCGCAGTGCCACACTGATCCTTACAATCCCGATGCAGGAGATGGAATCGCTGCGGCATCGAATTGTGACAGTTCACCCACATATCTCATCGCGAGCCCGGCCGATCTGAACCGCACATATTTCCCGTTGCTCGATCAGCCCGGCACCAGCGATCCGCCGAACAGCGAGTACCGCAATCAATGGGCAGCGGCCCTGGCCACGGCCTTCGGCAGCGGATCGTGTCCTATCCCCTATTTTTCCTCCACGTCCTGCCACTTCTACGACATGGACAACGAGATCGACATCTGGGGAGGCACGCACCGCGATGTCCATCCCAGCCCCACGACCTACGACGAATTGCAGAATATTTATCTAACCGAAGCGAGCAATATGAAGGCCTGGGACCCGCAAGCGGTTCGCATGGGTTGGGTGAGTTGCTGCTGGTACTACTATTGGAACTCGGCGGCCGGAAACACCGACAAATCGACTCATGCCAACATCGACTTCATGCCGTGGTGGCTCAACCAGATCGCGTGGAACGACGCGGTTAACGGCGCTCGCACGCTGGACATCTTCGACGTCCATGCCTACCCCGAAACCAGCGCCAGTGGCCTGACCACAGCGCAGGCGCAGGCACTGGCGCTGAGCAGCACCCGCGACTGGTGGGATCCGACCTACACCAGCCAGGCATGGTTCGGCACCAATAGCGTGACGACGAACCAGCCTCTCGATACCAAGCCTTTTCGCATTCCGCGACTGAGGGCGTGGGCAAACGCAATTTACCCGGGAACCCCGCTGAGTTTCACCGAGTGGAATTTTGCGCCGAGTCCTCTTACCGATACTGATTTCTCCACAGCGTTGGCAGATGTCGACGCGTACGGCATTCTCGGCCGCGAGCGCATGTCCCTGGCTTCGCGTTGGACTGCTCCCTCCCCCACGAATCCGAATTACCTGTCCCTGAAATTGTTTACGAGTTATGACGGAGCGCACCACGGCTTCGGCACGACCTCAGTTTCAGCCACACACAATGCCAATCCGAGCCTGTTCAGTACCTACGCGGCGCTGAACTCAACCGGCACTGCGTTGACAATCATGGTGCTCAATAAAGATCCGGGGAACTCGGCGCAGGTGCAGTTCACGACGACCGGGTTCACTCCCACCAACGTGACGACCAACACCTTGTCGCAATCGTCACCTACGACCATCGTGGCTTCGTCCTCGCAGTCGTGGTCTGCGACCCAGACGTTTCCACCATATACGGCGACCTTGTTGGTCGTCAGCGGTAGTATGGCCAGCACTCCCGCCTCAGAGTGGGACCTGAATCCGGATACGACGATGGTGGCGGCGGGCGGCACGGTTACGCTGGCGCCGAAGATCGCCAGCGGTTCCACCAACGTCACAATGTCGTCAGCCGTTTTCGACAGTTTCGAGGGAGCAACTGCGTGCAGCGGTTCGCTGACTCTGACGACATCCGCGATCACCCCAATTCAGCCTGGCGAGATCACGGTTGCCGCGGGAAATACTCCGGGTTTCTGCCACTTCACCGTAACCGGGAACGACAGCAGTGCTACGCAAACACAGGGCGGATGGATCGTAGTGGGGAATCCGGCGGCGACGTTGGCCAAGACACTTGGAGACGCACAGACGGGATCCCCGGGCAGCACGCTGCCGGTACCTTTGACCGTGACATTGACTGCCGGCACATCCGGCGGCAGCAACACAGGCGCGAGCATCCTTTTCACTACCAGCGCTGGCTCGCTTTCGAACGGGACAACCAGCGGTTCGAAAATAATTGCAGTCACTAATAGTTCTGGCGTTGCGTCGGTCACGCTGACACTACCATCGACCGCAGAAACTGTGACTGTCACGGCTGAGGGTCCGTACGGATTGGGGCATCCAGTGGCAACGTTTACCGAGACCTCGCAGTAAGCCGGCGGCTCGACTCGACTGCCGCTTGTAGAAGCGTGTATCGCTACTCACGTTCATGCCTCTAAGAACGTGCTATGCTTCGCGTGCCATTTTTGGTAATCGTTTACGAAACTTGTCTGGCAACTCCGTGACAAGAGGAGGCTGCATGCATCTTCGGCAGAATCTGCTTTACATCGCTCTGATCGGTTTACTTCTTCCGCTTTGTTTTTCTCAAGAATCCCAGCCCGCCTATCACAATCCGAATCTCCCCGCCGAACAGCGCGCCGCGGACCTGGTGAAGCGCATGACCCTGGAGGAAAAGGTCGATCAAATCGCCGGCGGCCGGCGCCGAGCGCGCACGTCGGAAAATCCCGAGGAAAAGGAAGCTTTTGAAGCGTTGGGCAAGTTGTACCGCGAGGATTCGCAGGCCAGCCCCCACGATGCCGCCGAGGCGCGCAACAAGGCGCAACATTTTCTGGTGGAAAAGACCCGCCTAGGTGTCCCCACAATATTCATGGGCGAAGCTTTGCACGGATTCATGGCCTACGGGAGCACGAGTTTTCCTCAAGTCCTCGGCTTGGCCAGCACATGAAATCCCGCACTGGTGCAACAGGCGTTCAATGTTGCCGGGGACGAAATGGCCTCCTCTGGCGTTAGTCAAGCCTTCACCCCGGTATTGGATTTGGCCCGCGATCCGCGCTGGGGCAGAACTGAAGAGACCTACGGCGAAGATCCTTTTCTCGTCGCGCGCATGGGAGTGGCAGCCATCAACGGGCTGCAAGGCACTTCCTGGATAATCGATCGCCACCACGTGATGGCAACCATGAAACATTTTGCCGCCCACGGCCAGCCGGAAAGCGGGACCAACGCTGCTCCCGCGAATTTTTCCGAACGCGATTTGCGGGAGACGTTCCTGGTTCCCTTCCGCGCCGCCGTGCAAGAAGCCCATGTCGGAAGCGCGATGGCTTCGTACAACGAGATCGACGCGATTCCGAACCACATCAACCGCTGGCTGCTGGACCGCGTCCTGCGCCAGGAATGGGGCTTTCGAGGCTACGTCACTTCGGATGGCGGCGGCCTGCAGATGCTGGTCGAGACTCACCACGTCGCAGCCGATTTTGCGGAAGCGGCCCGCAAGGCGCTGGCCGCGGGCGTGGACTTCGACCTGTCGGACGGCTCGGTCTACGCCACATTGGTCGATCAAGTGCGCGAAGGCAAGGTCCCTGAGGCGGAACTGGATCAGGCCGTGCAGCGGGTACTCGAGGCCAAGTTCCGTCTCGGCCTGTTCGAGAATCCTTACGTCGACGCCGACTACGCACAGAAGATCACGAATAGCTCTGAGCATCAGCAACTGGCATTGAAGGTGGCGCAGAAATCGATTGTGTTGCTGAAGAATGACAACAAACTCCTCCCGCTCGATCTGAAGAAACTGAAAACCATCGCGGTCATCGGCCCCAATGCCGCCGATGTTCATCTCGGCGGCTACAGTCGCGACCCAGGTCCGGGAAACCAGATCAGCATTCTCGACGGCATTCGTAAGCGGGCCGGCGAAGGCGTCAAGGTGCTCTATGCCGAGGGCTGCAAGATCACGACAGGAAAGCAGGGCTGGGCGGCATGGTACGAGAACAAAGTCACGCAGCCCGATCCCAAGGCAGAAATTGAAACCATTCGCGCCGCGGCCGCCGTCGCTCGGCAAGCGGACGTGGCCATCGTCGTAGTCGGAGAGAATGAAAGCACCAATCGTGAGGCCTGGTCGGAACAGCATCTGGGCGACCGCGATTCCCTTGATCTGCTAGGTTCGCAGGAAGCGTTAATCCGGGCTGTAGTCGAGACCGGCAAGCCCACGGTCGTGCTTCTGATCAATGGTCGGCCGTTGTCGATCAACTACATTAAGGAGCACGTTCCCGCGATTCTGGAAGGTTGGTATTTAGGAGAACAAGGCGGAACTGCCGCGGCCAACGTGCTGTTCGGCGACGTCAATCCCGGAGGGAAACTACCCATTACTTTCCCGCGTACGGTGGGACAACTTCCGGATTTCTACAATCACAAGCCTTCCCGCAACCGCAGCTACCTGTTTGACAGCCGCGAGCCGCTATTTCCTTTCGGCTACGGTCTTAGCTATACGCAATTCCGCTTCGAGAACATCAGAGTTGAGCCGAAGAGTATTCGTCCCGGCGCTTCCGCCAAGGTCTCAGTCGACGTTACGAATACGGGCGACCGCGCCGGGGACGAGGTGGCCCAGTTTTACATTCACCAGCGCGTGGCTTCTGTGACTCGTCCGGTAAAGCAGTTGCGCGGCTTCAAGCGCGTCAGCCTGGAGCCCGGACAGAAGGCCACGGTCGACTTCGTGCTGACTCCCGAAGACTTGTCGTTGATCGATGTAAACATGAATCGCGTTGTCGAGCCCGGCATGTTCGATTTAATGGTCGGAGCCAACTCGGCAGAAACTAGCAGTGTCGCACTCGAGGTGGTTAACCCGTAGCTATGGACACGTGGAGCGTCAGATTACCTATGAACACCAGACAATTGCCGCGGTGCTTCGTTTCATTCCTGGGCCTTTTCGTTTGCTTGTTCTGCGCCGCCGCGCAGGCTCAATGGACCGCCATGAATCCGGTCCGCAACGTTCAGCAGCAGGCAGACGGAGTTCTGTTCACCATGGGAACCGGCACGTTGAAAGTACAAGTGTGCTCGGACTCGGTAATCCACGTCCTGTATTCGCCCACAGCCACCTTCCCCAAGCGTACGGACTTCGTCGTGACCAAAGAGACCTGGCCGGCAGCACAATGGACGATGCAATCCACCGACGATGCCGTCACTCTCTCCACTGCCCTGCTCAAAGTTACGGTCACAAGAAAAGACGGCGCTATCAATTATGCCGAAGTGCATGGCGGCCCGCTGGTGCAGGAATCGTCACGAAGCCTGACTCCTGAGAAAGTAAACGGCGAAGACACGTACCGCGCCGAATCCATGGTCAGCATCTACGGCTCTCACGAGGGCATCTATGGCCTCGGCCAGCACCAGGCAGGCGTGTGGAACTATCGCGGTGACTCGGTCGATATTTCGCAGGAGAACAGCAACATCTCCGTGCCGCTGATGCTGTCGAGCAAAGGCTACGGCATTTTCTGGAACAACACTTCTCGCAGCCGATTTAACAATCGTTTCGCCAATATCCTTTACATCAGCTCCGAAGTTGCCGATGTCATCGATTATTATTTCCTCTACGGCCCTGACTTCGACAAGATCATTGCCGGCTATCGGGATCTCACTGGACAAGCCCCCATGTTCGGCAAATGGGCCTATGGTTTCTGGCAGTGCAAGAATCGCTACAAATCGCAGGATGAAATCCTCGGCGTGGCGCGCAAGTATCGTGACCTGCACATCCCCGTCGACAACATCGTTCAGGATTGGTTCTGGTGGAACCGCAAGGGCGAATTCGTTTTCAACAAGAATTATCCCGATCCCAAGGCAATGGTCGATCAGCTACACAGCGAAAACTTCCACCTGATGATTTCGATCTGGCCATTCTTCGAGCCGGGCTCCACGAATTACGATTACATGCAGAACAAGGGATGGTTCGTCGACAAGTTCAAGTACGCAAAACCGCCCTACCACACCAACGCGATGGCCGTGTACGACGCCACTAGTCCGGAAGCACGCAAGTACTACTGGGACGAGGTAAACAAAGGGTTGTTCAGCATTGGGCTCGACGCCTGGTGGATGGATACGACGGAACCGGAAACGGAAGGCCAGGAAGAGAACATCCTGCTGGGTCACAAACTCGCAGCCGGCAGCGGCAACCGCTACGTCAACGTTTTTCCGCTACTCGACACTCAAGCGGTCTATCAGGGACAGCGAAACGTATCCGAAAAGAAGCGCGTATTCATCCTGTCTCGTTCCGCGTTCGCGGGATCGCAGAGAAATGCAGTTACCGCCTGGTCGGGCGACATCAATTCGGATTGGCTGAGCTTTCGGCGCCAGGTTCCCGCGGGCTTGAATTTCGCACTTTCCGGAATTCCCTACTGGACCACTGACATCGGCGGATTCGTCTTTGGCAACACCCGCGATCCGGCTTTCCGTGAACTGTTCGTTCGATGGTTTCAATACGGCACGTTCAATCCCATCCTGCGCGTTCACGGCACGCGTAGCCCCGACGAGAACGAATTGTGGTCGTATGGGCCCGATGCGCAAACCATCCTGGTGAATTTCGACCGACTGCGCTACCGCATGCTGCCCTACATCTACTCGCTGGCTTGGAAGACAACCAGCGAAGCCTACACGCCGATGCGGCCGCTGGTCATGGATTTTCGCAATGATCAACGCGCTCAGAACACTGGCGACCAGTTCATGTTCGGACCGGCATTCCTGGTAAATCCAGTGACCGATCCTTCCGCTGCGACTCGGCAACTCTATCTGCCAGATGCTAGGTGGTATGACTTCTGGACGGGATCCACCGTCGTAGGAGGGCACACGATCAACGCGATTGCTCCGTTGGACCGTCTTCCTCTATACGTCCGCGCGGGATCCATTTTGCCCCTGGGCCCGGATGAAGAATGGTCTACCGAGAAACCCGCCGACCCGATCGAACTTCGCATCTACCGCGGCGCGGATGGGGCCTTCAATCTCTACGAAGATGAAAACGACAACTACAACTATGAAAAGGGCGCTTACGCCACCATTCCGTTGCAATGGGACGACGCTGGGCACACTCTAACGATCGGCGATCGCAAAGGACAGTTTCCGGGCATGCTGGAGAGCCGTTCGTTCCGCGTAGTCTTCGTAAGCGAGAACCACGGGGTCGGAGTGAATCCGGCGGACGAGGCTGACAAGGTGGTGCAATACTTGGGAAAACAAGTGACCGTGACGCCGTAATCACCGGCAGATGAGCAGTGTCTACTTGCCGGGACCTTGCGCCTGCTGTTTTGCAGTGAGGGTGTCGACAATTTGCCGCTCTTTCGCACCGTCCTCGGGTCGGTGGAGGCGGTAGTACAAAGTCGCGAGTTCGACGTGCGGCTCGAGCCAGTCGGGATCGTCTTTCACCAGCAATTCCAGCTCCCGCGCCGCAGTTTCGTAATCTCCCGACGTGCTCTTCAGCATGGCCGCTTCATAGCGAGCCATCGAGTCCGTCGGCTTGAGTTGCAGAGCACGGTCCAAATATCGCTTCGCCTCAGCAACGTCACGGCGCTTGTACAGAATAGCTCCAAGATAAAGGTTGGCTTCGAAGTCGTCGGGATTTGTTTTGAGCGCCTCCCGGAACGCCGGCTCCGCGTCTTTCACGTCGCCGGTCTTGTCTCTAGCTGTGCCGACCAGCGTGTAGAGCTTGGGAAGCCGCGGGTTCAGCCGCAGCGCCTCCTCGAGATCCTGGCGCGCCGGTTCATACTCATTCAGGTCCAGGAGCGTTGCGCCGGCAAGCATATAAGCAGAGGCGTCGGAGCCTGCCTTGGCGACCTTTTCGATGCGCGCGACGCCTTCACGTCTCCGTCCTTTGGTGGCGATCAACGCCGATCCCAGCACATACTCAAAATCCGTATTCTGCGAGTGCTTGCTCTCTAAAGGTTCCAGCAAAGTAAGAGCGGCGTCCGATTTGCCGGTCCGCACATCAGTGTCCCCTAAGAGAATCACAACCTGCAATGCATTTGGTTGCCCATCATGCAGAATCGCAAACTGCTGGCGGGCATTCTCGAAATCTCCCTTCTTATAGTAGGCAAGCGCAAGGTTCAGCAAGATCGGATTCTTATCTTTGGAAGAAGCTAGAGCGGACCGGTACATGGTAATTGCTTCATCGAACTGCCCGACGCGTACAAGCGCCGCACCAAGATTCACTTTGGCTTGAACGTCATTGGGGCTGAGTTGAAGCACTCTGCGGTAGTCGCGGATGGCTGCGGTAAAGTCGCCGTGCTGCTGCTCCTCCATGGCACTCTTGAGAAGCTGATCAGGATTCGCTTCCTGAGCCGCGGCTGCGGACGGAAGCAGCGCAAGAAACAATAGCACTACCCGCATGTTTATTAGGATAGCGCAGGAGCCGCGCGAGCGGGCCAGCAAATTCCTGAAACCTCGCGTCTGCTGCCGCCGTACAATAGTAGTAACAATAATAATGATGTCAGGGAGGTGCGTCTTGACCGGGAAGTTCTCCCCTCTTATATCCTCGTTCTGCTTTCTATTGGCTCTCGCTGGCGTTCAGGTCAAGCAAACCGCGGCTCAAACACATGCTTCTACCCCTGCCCCTCCTTCCACCCTCACGCGACCAGACTCGATCCAAGACAGTGGATTTTACAATTACTGGGCGGGCATGTCGGCTCAGGGTCGCGCTGGAGGAGTGCTTCTAGGCAAAGTCGCAATGGAAGGTGAGCCTCTCCCCTGGGTACCGATGTTAGTCAACGTCGACTGCAAGGGCTCTATCGTGAACTCGACCCAGGCCGATCTTCGAGGCCAGTTTGTAATTACTTTCGCAAGTGCGCAGGGCGTGGACCGCACGCCTCAGGATGCGCAGCGCCAGATGGAAACCAAATATGAAGGATGCACGGTGCGGGCCGCGCTCGCGGGGTTTCACTCCAGCGCTGTGACGATAACGGCACGAAACCTGCGCGACGAACCCAACCTCGGAACCATTACGCTTTCCTCGGAAGCACGAGGTGGCGGCACTGAACTCAGCGTGACGACCAAGCAGGCGCCGTCCAACGCGATGAAGGCCTTCGAAAAGGCAAGGGCCGATTGGCTCGCCCAGAACCCCGATGGCGCCGAGCGTAACCTCAAGAAGGCAGTCCAACTGTACCCCGGGTTCGCCGAGGCGTGGGTGCAGCTTGGCAAGATCCAGACAGCTTCGAATCCGAAGAGTGCGGAAGAGTCTTTTTCCAAAGCCTTGGCCGCTGATCCGAACTTCGTTCTGCCCTACGAACAGCTCGCAGCGCTAGCCGTTCAGTCGGAAGAATGGCAAAAAGCCGCGGACAACTCAAGCCAAGCCCTGAAGCTGGATCCGATGGGTACGCCGCAACTCTGGTACTACAAGGCTCTGGCAGAGTTCCAGTTGGGCCATACCGATGAAGCCCAGGAAAGCGCCACGAGATCACTGACGATCGATCCGCGCCATACGGTTCCGAATACCGAGCAGTTGTTGGCGGTGATTCTCGCCCGCAAAGGCGATTATGTTAGAGCTCTCCTGCATCTGAACAACTGCCTTTCCTACCTGCCACCCGGCCCCCATGCGGACCTCGTGAAGCAGCAGATTGCGCAATTGGAACCGAAGGTGACCCCGACAAAGTAACGAAACCGGCGGGCACGCTTAGCGGGTGGGCTCGATCACGTTCAATATCTGGTCAGCCGAGACATTTTGCAGCGTTTGAACGAGTCCCGAGGGCCAGTGAATTTCGACCAGGTCTACACGGGTTTCGGAGCCAAGGCCAAAATGCACCGGCCCGTCGCTCGAGGAGGCATACCCGACGCTGGTGGTCATGTGGTTGTACTGCGCGCCGCTCTTGGTCACAAGCTTGATGCGAGCGCCAATGCCATCACGATTGCTCTTGGTTCCTTGCAGAGCGATGTCGAGCCAGTGGCCAGACTTCTCGCTGCGGTTCATCCAGATCTCGGCGTCCTGACCAAGTGCGCTGACCACTACATCGACACGGCCGTCCCCATCCAGATCGCCGAAAGCGCAGCCGCGGTGGCGGGCCGGCGGCGCCGATGCGAACCCTGCCTCTTCGGTCAACGGCGCCCATTTCCCACTCGTCCCCAGATTGCGAAAGCCGGTGTTTGGTTGATCGACTGGCTGCCCGGGCTGGTTCAGCGATTCCACGTGGCCCCGGCTGACGAATAGATCTTTCCATCCGTCATTGTCG
>PMUM01000075.1 GCA_003166855.1 Acidobacteriaceae bacterium
TGACGCCGTGGATGTCGTGGCCTTTGGCGATCATCTGCGTGCCGACGAGCAGATCGAGTTCTCCTTCGTTCAAGCCGTTTAACGCACGCTCGAAGTCTTCGTGGCTGCGGACGGTGTCGCGGTCGAGCCGAGCGATGCGCGCCTGGGGGAACATGCCGTGGAGCAGTTCTTCGAGCTTCTCTGAGCCGGTGCCGAGAAAATAGACATACTCGCTGCCGCAGTGAACGCACGTTTTCGGTACGGGCGCGGTGAAGCCGCAGTAGTGGCAAACCATTTTGTGCTCGCGCTTGTGATGTGTGAGCGCGATCGCACAGTTCTGACATTCGAGCTTTTTGCCGCAGGTGCGGCAGAGAACGACGGGGGAATATCCGCGGCGGTTGAGAAGCACCATGACCTGCTCTTTGCGGTCGAGGCGATCTTTGATTTCAGCCGCGAGTTTGCGCGAGATGACCTGCTCCTGGCCGGTCTCCTGGTATTCCTGGCGCATGTCGATGATTTCGACTTCGGGGAGCGGGCGTTGTTCGACGCGATCGGGTAACTCGACCAGCGCGTACTTGTTCTTCTTCGCGTTGAAGTAGGACTCCAGCGATGGCGTCGCCGATCCCATGACGACAACGGCATTCGCCATCTTGGCGCGCATTACGGCAATGTCGCGGGCGTGGTAGCGCGGGGTTTCTTCCTGCTTGTAGGAAGAGTCGTGTTCCTCGTCGACGATGATCAGCGCAAGATCGGCTACTGGGGCAAAGACTGCCGACCGCGTACCGACGACCATGCGCGCGTCGCCGCGTTTGATGCGGTGCCACTGCTCGGCGCGCTCGCGGTCAGACAACGCGGAGTGCAGGATGGCAACTTCATCGCCGAAGATCTGGTGGAGGTCGGCCGCGACGGCGGGAGTGAGACCAATTTCAGGGACTAGCAG
Organism: Acidobacteriaceae bacterium; assembly: GCA_003166855.1. Taxonomy (GTDB): domain Bacteria; phylum Acidobacteriota; class Terriglobia; order Terriglobales; family Acidobacteriaceae; genus Sulfotelmatobacter. Next base: position 920 of record PMUM01000075.1, read on the forward strand.
AATGGCGGAGCGTCCGGCTTCGAGGACTCCGCGCATGGCGGCCAGATACACCGCAGTTTTGCCGGATCCGGTGACTCCGTGCAGGAGTATGCCAGAGAATTTGCGAGTTGCTACGCCCCGCCGCATCTGTGCAAGCGCGGATTGTTGTGCCTGGTTTAAGTCGAAGTCGAAGAGAGATGGTCGCGGCTTGGAGCCGGAGACGGTAAAATCGGCGGGCTCATCGATGATTTCGACGAGGCCGCGCCGAACCAGCGTGGCGAGAGTAGTTCGCGGAAGCTCGAGCGACTGCAGCGTGGTGACTGGAACTTTTCCGCCAGAAACGGCCAGGGTGTCGACCAACTGCCGTTGGTTGTCGTTCAGTTTGCCGTCGGCGGATTTCAGAATCGCGACTTTTATAGTGCGCGTGGCATCACGAGCGGCCGAAACATCTTCACGCTGAAGCCATTTCTTGCGGACCATTCCCGCGAGCACGGCTTTGGAGACACGCGTCGCGGAACGGAGGATTTCTTCGCGGACGAGTTCCGAGTCCCCGGGCGTCGATTCGTATCCCGCGAGGTAATCCAGAACTCGGAATTCCGCTTCTTGTTCTTCCGGAGTGCGGCGCGAACGGGCGGAGGATCCAGACATGCCCGCAAGATGCAGCGCCATCTGGCCCTGCTCCGCCAGACGATAGCCGATCGAGCGTTTGAACTCGGCGTTCAGTGGGAGCATGGTGCGGAAGACTTCACCGATAGGGGCGAGGTAGTAGTCGGCGATCCAGCGTCCTAGCTGAAGCAATTGCTCGTCGAGCACGGGCGTTGCATCAAGGACGGACAGAATATTCTTTGTGGTAACGGAGGGCTTGCGGTCGTGCAGTTCGACGACGATGCCCGTCATGCGCTGCTGGCGGAAGGGGACGAGCACGCGACCGCCCACGACGGGCGTGGCGTCCACGGAGACACGGTAGGTGAAGACCATGTCGAGCGGAACGGGTACGGCGACGTCGCAGAATTCGGGCATTGGTTGGAAGGATAAACCAGGGCTGTCGTTATTGCGTTGGAGCCCTTGTCAAGGCGGCTTTCTCTTTATGGTAGGGATGCTTCGACTGCGCTCAGCATGACAAGTCCCTCTTATTCACTCTTTTTGGGAGACTCGAGGCCCAGGTACTTCATGACCATCTGCAGATCTTTCCAGGCCTCGCCTTTCTGCCGGGGATCGCGCAGGAGAAATGCGGGATGGTAGGTCACCGCCAGCTTGGTTCCCTGCCACGAAGGATCGCTGCTGCGGGCGCCTGCGGGCATGAAATCGTAGAAGCGGCCGCGCAATTCCATCATGGATGCGTTCATGGCGAGCAGGTTCTTGGCGGCGACTGCGCCGAGTGCGACCACGACTTTCGGTTTGACTACCGCGATCTGGCGCATGAGAAACGGCGAGCAGGTTTCGGTCTCGTCGCGCTCCGGGGTGCGATTTCCCGGTGGACGGCATTTCACCACGTTTGCAATGTAGACATCCTCGCGGCGGATGCCCATGGCTTTGATCATGTTGTTGAGCAACTGTCCGGCGCGGCCTACGAAGGGCTCGCCCTGTGTGTCTTCATCGGCACCGGGGCCTTCGCCCACGAACATTAATTCGGCGCGCGGATTCCCTACGCCGAAGACGATCTGCTTGCGTCCCTGCTTGTGCAGCTTGCAGCGAGTGCAATCGCCGAGGTCCTCGCGAATGAGTTTGAGCGCGGCGACGGGGTCGGTGACGGATTGCTCCGCATGCGGAGTGAGAATCCGCGGGATGCTTTCGTTGGCGAGCTTAGCGACTACAGCGGATTTCTTTGCGGGCATTTCCTCTCGCAGTTCCTGGAGTGGGGACGACAGATCGTCGAGCTCGGCGATGGCGGAAGCGACTGGGACAGATTCAGAGGCGCGGGGTTCGCGCCGGTAGAAATCGTAGATGCCCATCTCGTGGCAGTAGCGAACGCGTTCGGCGAGCGCTCGGCGGAGATCAGGGTCGAGAGTGCGGGGCATCGGCTATTCGATTGTAATGCACGCGCGGGAGGATAGACTCGTGATAGCGCCCCACAGCAGATCCCTCGTCGCTACGCTCCTCGGAATGACAACGGAACCAAGAACTCAGGCTTTGACAGGCGATTTGCGGTGCTGGCACAGGCGGATGACCTGGTCAAGGACGCGCTGGGCAACTTCACACTTCGTGGTCTCAGGCACTTCGACAATCTCATCGCGGCTGATGATGGTCACTGCGTTGCGGTCGGAATCGAAACCAACGCCCTTGCGGGAGACGTCGTTGACCACGATGGCATCGAGATTCTTCGAGACCAGCTTCTGGCGGGCGTTCTCCAGAACGTTTTCCGTTTCGGCGGCGAAGCCCACAACGATTTGAGTTCCCTTCTTGAGAGAGATCTCTCTAAGAATGTCCGGTGTGGCTTCCAGTTCCAGCGTCATCGGGCCTTTGCGCTTGATCTTCTGGCTGGCGGCGGTTTTCGGGCGGTAGTCGGAGACTGCGGCGGTCTTGATCACGATGCTCGCCTCGGGAAGAAGCTTGAGGACGGCGTCGCGCATTTCTTCGGTAGATTCGACTCGCGTGACTTCTGCGGAGCCGGGCGGAGTGAGCGACGTCGGCCCGCTGACTAGAAGCACGCGCGCACCGCGACGCAGGGCGGCCTCGGCGAGGGCATAGCCCATGCGCCCGCTCGAGCGGTTGGTGAGGTACCGGACGGGATCGATCTTTTCGCGGGTCGGACCAGCGGTGACCAACACAGTCTCGCCGCTCAGGTCCTGCGAGGCGCCGAGGGCCTCCATGACAGCAGCGACGATGGCTTCGTTTTCAGCAAGACGGCCCTGGCCGGTCATTCCGCATGCCAGGTATCCTGCACCGGGCTCGACGATCTTCACGCCGCGCTGGCGGAGAACCTGCAGATTCGCCTGCGTGGCCGCATGATTCCACATGTTAACGTTCATCGCGGGCGCCACAACCACCGGCGCCGTGGTTGCGAGATAGAGTGTGGTGAGAAAGTCGCTGGCGATGCCCTGCGCAAAGTGAGCCAGAACGTCAGCCGTCGCAGGTGCAACTACGAGCGCGTCGATGGATTGCGCGACCGCGATGTGTTCGATGGCGGAGTCGATGTTGGGCGCATGCTCTTCGCCGGAGGAGAACATGCCGGTAATGACTTTTTCTCCGGAGAGCGCGGCGAAGGTGAGAGGACGAATGAACTCCTGGGCGGCGCGCGTCATCACGACTTGCACGCGAATGCCACGGTCCTGCAGCAGGCGAACGATTTCCGCGGCCTTATATGCTGCAATCCCGCCGGTGACGCCAAGGGCGATCTTCATGGATTTTTGATTGTTGATTTCTGATTGTTGATTCAAACCGTCACTGGCGAGGTTTCTCAGTCAACGATCAGCAATCACGAAATCAACAATTTCCCTAGTCCTGGCCCAGGGCCTTGTCGAGAGCCTCTTCGGCTTGCTCGGCGGCGCTGCGGGTTTCTGGAATCTCCCACTTCACTTTGCCGGCGCGGATCTCATCTTGCGCGATGCGGCAGGGCTTGCGGGAATTGGTGTCGACCACCGGCGGCGCACCGGACTGAAGCTGGCGCGCACGGCGCGCTGCCACCAAAATGTATCGGTAGTTGCTGTCAAAGCCTTCGATCAACTTCATTGGGACTCTCCCTCGAAAAACAGGTTTGAAGTCTATCAGTGCCGAACGTCGAGCAATGCGTTCAACAGAACAGGGCCAACTCTCAGGCTTGTCCCGCGCGATTCTACTCGCAGCTTCCGACGCCCGTTCCGGCGCCCTTAAAATGATACCGCGAAATCTAGAGATGTGCTGAAGGGGGGAGGGTACCAAAGGAATCAAGGATCGGCCGCACCCGGTCCCGGATATTGGCCAGCCTCTGGCGGTCCGCCAGTTTCACGATTTTGTTGTCTTCCGGGGCGAGAGGGGCTTTGGTCCGCCGCAATCGCTCGGACAGGACGATGGCCTCGAGGCGGTCGATGGATTCCTCAAGATCATCGTTGATCAGGATATAGTCGTACTTGTCGTAGTTCTCAATCTCACGCGTGGCGGCGGCCAACCGGCGCGCGATGACCTCTTCCGCATCCTCGCTGCGCTTGCGCAGGCGCCATTCCAATGTTTTGCGGTCGGGAGGCAAGACGAAGATTGTGACGGCCTCGGGCAGCTTTTGCTTGATTTGCGCGGCGCCTTGCACATCGATGTCGAGCAGAAGGTCGTGGCCTTTCTGACCCGTCTCGTGCAGGAAGCGGCGCGCCGTGCCGTAGTAATTTCCGTCGAACTCCGCATGCTCCAAGAACTCATCGGCCCGAATCATCTGCTCGAACTCTTCGCGGGAGACGAAGTGGTATTGTTTTCCGTTTTGTTCGCTGCCGCGGAGCTTACGCGTGGTGTAGGAGATGGAAAAATCGAGATTCGGAACCAGCTTCAGCAGTTCGTTGACCAGTGTCGACTTCCCCGATCCGGAGGGGGCCGAGATGATGTAGACGATGGGAGTATAGATTGCGTTCATTCCAGGTTTTGCACCTGTTCGCGGGACTTTTCGATTTCGGCCTTCATAGCGAGACCTGCTTCTGTAATTTTCAGGGCTTCGCCCGCCAGGCCGGACGTCTTCGAAAGGAGCGTGTTGGCTTCGCGGTTCATCTCCTGAAGGAGGAAATCGAGCTTTTTCCCGATCTCGCCGCCCTGTTCGAGCAGACCTAGAAAATGTTGCACGTGATTCTCGAGACGGACGATCTCTTCCTGAATGTCGCTGCGATCGACCAGCAGTGCGGCCTCCTGCAGCACGCGTTCCTTATCGACGGCTCCTCCCAGCAATTCCTGCAGGCGGGATTGCAGGCGCTCGCTGTAGTTTTGGAGCACGGCACGACGATGCTGCTGGACGCTTTTGCTGGCCTCGGCCAGGTGGGCCATGCGATCGCGCAGTTCGCGGGCAATGCCGCGGCCTTCTTCTTCACGCATTTGATTCAGGCGGTCGAGTGCTTCGCCGACCTTCGCCATGACCGCGGCCTCGATGTCGCCGTCGGCACTTTCATTGGCGGAATCGAGCGCGCCAGGGATGCGCAAAACCGCGTTGAGGTCGGGTGCGGCGGCGATGGAGAACTCGGCGGCCGCGGCTCGGAACGCGGCGATGTAGCCGCCGATAATGTCGCGATTGATGGAGAAGGTCTCACTGGTCGCGCGCTCCAGACTCAGCGAGATTTCGACATGGCCGCGCCCCATCTTTTCTTTCAGAAGGCGGCGGAGTTGCATTTCGAGGGAGTCAGTTCCAGAGGGGAGGCGGAAATGCAGGTCGAGGAAGCGATGGTTGACCGACTTCAGCGACAGTGCAAAAGCCAGCCGGCCATTGGACTGAGCCGGAGCGGCGGTGGGGCTGCCATCCGGGCGCTGAATCTCGCCTCTTACTTGCGCAAAACCTGTCATCGAGCGTATGGGCATAGGGGGCCGTGTTTTCTATGTTTCTGCGACTGCTTTGGGCGAATCTGCATTGGCGAATTGCAATTCGTACAGACGCCGGTACGTACCTAACTTCGTCATTAATTCTTCGTGGCGACCGATGTCGGCAATCGTGCCATTCTCAATCACCACGATACGATCGGCACGGCGCACGGTCGAAAGCCGGTGCGCAATTACGAACACGGTGCGGCCGCTCATCAGATTGTGCAAGGCGGATTGCACCAGAGCTTCTGATTCGCTGTCGAGAGCTGAAGTCGCCTCGTCGAGAATCAGGACTGGCGCATTTTTCAGGAGGGCTCGCGCAATCGCCAGACGCTGGCGCTCGCCTCCGGAAAGTCGCACACCCCGTTCACCGATTACAGTATCGTACCCTGCCGGGAGGGCAACAATGAAATCGTGCGCCAGCGCGGCGCCAGCTGCGGCCTCGACTTCCTTCTGTGGAACCTGCGGCTGGCCGTAGGCGATGTTG
>PMUM01000011.1 GCA_003166855.1 Acidobacteriaceae bacterium
GCTTAATCAGAGTCTCCCTAGCCTGCAATTACCCAGTTTACTGTGTGACTTCTTGGAAGTAACCGCATCGGGTGGCGAAGGCAACGGAGAATCGCTGAACCGCCTGTCTGTAGCTCGACACGAACTGATCCTTGCGGACGCCGGCTACTGTTCCGTTGCTGGGATTGAGTATGTCCAGCAAAGGGGAGCTGACGTACTGGTCCGCGTGAATCCTCAAGCCTTCGCAGCATATTCGCAGCAAGGAAGACGCTTCAATCTCGCAACGCAACTGCGGCGGCTATCCCAAACAGGGCAGGTCGGAGAGTGGCCGGTCACTCTGCACGGTCCGACTTCCTCGTTTAGAGGCCGAGTGTGTGCTGTACGAAAAAGTAAACACGCAATTGAGCAGGCTCATCGGCAATTGCGCCGCAAGGCCAGTAAGAAGCAAATGAGCACCAGGCCGGAGACGTTGGAAGTCGCCAAGTGCGTGGTTGTGTTTACGACTCGCAACAATGTATCGGCGGCGGAGATCTTGGATTGGTACCGGTCGCGCTGGCAAATTGAGTTGGTATTTAAGCGGTTGAAGAGCTTGGTCCAGTTGGGTCACTTGCCCAAACATGACGACCGCAGTTCTCGGGCCTGGCTGCACGGAAAACTACTGGTCGCCCTGCTCACGCAAAAGCTGATCCGCATTGGTCGCGATATTTCCCCCTGAGGATCCATTTTTTCGGGCTCGACAACCCCTGAGCCGGTGGCGTGAATTCGGTTTCGCCCTCCATCAAGTCCAGCACGCCATTGAGCCCCGTTTGTCTCTGGAACATACACTTCTCAACTGGAATGGAATCGCGCGAGCCCTCGCGGAAAATCCGCGCGTCCGGTTGCTACAGTGCTCCACATTTAAGCTTGAAGAGATAAAAGATTGGCGGAGTGTATCCGTCCGGCAACTGCCGCACGTCTTGCCCAGGGTTTGAGGTCGCAGTCGAAAGCATTCGGCGGGGGAGTGTGACTTCATCACGAAACCTAGAACGGCGGGTAAATTCAGCTTGACACTGCAAATTGTAATATGCAAATGTATTAATGTAATGCCGGAGCTGAGTCAATTCAAGGCAGAGTTCTTCAAAGCACTCGCTCACCCCTTACGAATTAGGATCTTGGACGAGTTGCGCCGCGGCGAAGTCGGCGTGAATGAACTTTGCTTGCGCCTGGACGTGGAACAAAGCACGCTATCGCAGCAACTAGCAGTCCTGAGAACCCGCAGCATTGTTGTAGGCAGGAAAGACGGACAGAGTGTCCTGTATTCGGTTCCCGACCACGAAATCTTCAAGCTGTTGGATGTCGCCAAGAAGATTTTTAACAACCACCTGATCGACGTAAAGGACCTGCTGTCGCAGTTGGCCGTCACTCCTGCCGGCAGAGGGTAGGCCCTGTTTTTTGTGAGCGTATATTTAAATATCGTCATATTAGGTACTTCAGTTTTATTCGCTGGCGACCTGTTGGTGAGACACGGCCGGACAGCCTGCTCTCTGGCGCCTCCTATTTTGCAAGCGGGGCTTCCTGCGAAAAGGAGCCCAAGGAGGCGATGCAAATAGGCCGGCTAACGAGGCGTCCAGAATCCGCCGTCGCTTCGCACCCTGGGCCATGGGACAGGAGTCAGATTGCAGATGCAATTTCGGCCGATGGTAGGCAAGGCGCGACAGAAGGTGAGCCCGCAGACGAAGCATCCCCTTTTGGGCGAAGGTGCGATTGGCGCTCACCTTTCTGTGGGCAGCCGTGTCGATTCTCCTGATTTTCGCCGCAATCTACATAGCGTTCAAAGGAAACATTCGATGAGTAATCCCAATGGCGTGGACCCAATTCATCTCCGGCAGCTTCGAGCGATGGCAGAGAATTTATGCACGCTAGCGAATCGGCATCGCGACAATCACAATTACGTCGTGGCCCATGCACTGTACGGTCGTGCTTTGTCCGTGGCGCAAAAGATCCACACTCCCGAGAATGATGGGAACGTTCTCGTTTCCCGAACCCGGACAGACCAGCAAGCTGTTCTCGAAATGCTGCGCTCTGGAGAGAGTGGCCTGGAGAGACCTCCGTTGGAGAAAGCACAAAAGGTTGGCCAATAGAGTTCATGGCTCGACCAAAATATCGAAGCACCTCTGCCGCTTGCCACTACACTACACACTATGAAATTCTTTTTTCGGGCCAAGGTGAAGAAGTCTCATGAACACGCTTCCACTGGGCATGATCTTTGCGCTTAGTGTTGCCGCCTATTTGACCGGCGCTTTCGCTTCTCTCGCGTGCTGGCGAAAACCGGTGGTGGCCCGACGTATCTGTTGCAGCGCCGCCTTGGCGGGTGCTGCCTTAGGAGGATGCGCCGCGGTTCTCGGCATCCTTCGAGGCACACCGGTTGCGTGGTCGGTCCCCTCCGGAATTCCACTCTTTGCCTACAGCTTCTCCTACGATGCCCTGGCCGGCTTCTTCAATCTGGCCCTCGCGATCACCGTGGCCGCGGTTTCCATCTACTCATTCGGCTACCTCAAAGCATTCGAGGGCAAGAGGAACATCGGTTTTTTTGGCTTCTTGTTCCACCTCTTGCTTCTCAGCTTGACGATCTCTTTTACTGCCGCCAACGCGTTTCTGTTCCTGATCGCGTGGGAAGTGATGGCGCTTGCCGCTTACGGGCTGGTGACGTTCTACCACGAAGACCGGGAGACCAGGCGAGCGGGCCTGCTCTACGTCATCATGGCGCATATCGACACGGGGTGCCTGCTTCTTGGTTTCGCTCTGTTGATCAACGCCAGCGGCAGCGCTGAGTTCGCCAGCTTCCATAAAGCCGCCGTGCAATTGTCCAGCGCACAGCAGACCGCCGCGTTTGTCCTGTTCTTCCTGGGATTCGGCATTAAGGCGGGTGTCATTCCCTTCCATATCTGGCTGCCGGCGGCCCACCCAGTCGCGCCGAGCAATGTCTCGGCCCTGCTTTCCGGGATCGTGATCAAGACCGGGATCTACGGCATGGCCCGCATTTTCCTGGATATGTTGGGAGGAGTGCCGTCCTGGGCTGGCTTGCTGGTTCTCATCGTCGGAGTCGTCTCGGCCGTTCTGGGCGTCTTGTATGCCTTGATGGAGCATGACCTCAAACGGCTTCTGGCCTACCACAGCATCGAAAATATCGGGATCATTCTTATGGGCCTGGGCGCGGCTTTGATTTTCCGCGTTGCGGGACATCCGATGCTTGCCGCGGTGGCACTGGTCGCAGCGATGTTCCATACTTTGAATCATGCCATCTTCAAGAGTCTGCTGTTTCTGGGGGCTGGGTCAGTGCTGCATTCCACGAGGACGCGCAACATGGAGGAAATGGGCGGCCTCATTCGTCCCATGCCGGTGACCGCGTTCTGTTTTCTGATTGGCGCGATCGCCATTTCCGGCCTTCCGCCGCTGAACGGATTCGCCAGTGAGTGGCTGACCTACCAGACGCTCCTGGCCGGATTCGGCGCGATCACTGGCTTGAGGCGAATTCTATTTCCGCTAGCTGGCTCGATGCTGGCGTTGACTGGAGCACTGGCCGCAGCTTGTTTCGTGAAAGCTTTCGGCATCACCTTCCTAGCGTTGCCGCGTGGCGCCAAATCCAGGAATGTGCACGAGGCGCCCCGCACGATGCTGATTGGCATGGGCTGGCTGACATTGGCTTGCGCCGCCCTGGGCTTAGGTGTGACCTGGTTTCTCCCGGTATTTGACGCGATGACTGAGCAGTTGCTCGGACAACGAGTCGCCGCCCATCTGGTGACTGGTCATGGGCTGGTACTCTCCGCAGGCATGCGTACCAGCGGCACGGTATCGCCCTTGGTCATCGCGGTTGGACTCATGGTTCTGATGATCCCGGCGGTTCTCCTGGTAGGGGTCGGGGTGAAGAGGTTTGGGCGCAAGCGCGGACCGGTGTGGGACTGTGGCTTGCCTGGACTTTCAGCAGAAAATGAATACACAGCTACCGCATTCTCAAAAGCGCTGCGGATGATTTTCTCCGTTCTGTACAAGCCGCGCCGCGAGATCCAAGCCGTCTTCGATGTCTCGCCGTATTTTCCGAAAGAGATCCGTTTCGAGAGTGAAATCGAGCCTACGTTCGAGAAGCGGCTTTATGCTCCTCTGCAAGAGTTCATCTTCCGGGTCTCCAGCAGAATGCGGACTATTCAGGCAGGCAGCATTCATGCCTATCTGGCCTACATCTTTGTAACCCTCGTTCTGCTTTTGCTGTTTGGGGTTCGCAAGTGACCGAAGTCCTCATCAACTCGGCGCTGCAATTAGTGTTGCTATTGCTGGTTGCTCCCTTGCTCAGCGGCATGATTAAGACGTTGAAAGCGAGACTTCAGACCCGCCGCGGGCCGGGCATCCTGCAATCCTACCGGGACATTTTCAAGTTAGTGCGCAAGGGGATGGTCATTCCAGAAACGGCGTCGTGGATTTTCTCGGCGGCCCCCTACATGGTCTTCGGGACGGCCACGCTGGTCGGACTCATGATTCCTATGACTACGACCCATGCCCCTTTCAGCCTGTTCGGTGGCGTGCTCGCAGTGGTCTATCTTTTGGCACTTGGTCGCTTCTTCCTTGCCCTTGGCGGGCTCGACACCGGAAGCTCGTTCGGTGGTCTGGGCAGCAGTCGCGAAATGACGATTTCCGCAATCGCGGAACCGGCCATGATGCTCGCAATTTTCACCGTGGCATTGGGCGCAAACTCCACGAATCTAAGCGAAATGGCGAAAGTCGCTGTAGGCCAGAGCTGGAGGTTCCTGGCGCCGTCGCAGATGCTGGCATTTGCAGCGCTCTTCATTGTGCTGATTGCCGAGACCGGACGAATACCAGTTGACAACCCGGCAACCCACCTCGAATTGACCATGATCCACGAAGCGATGATTCTCGAGTATTCGGGACCGTATCTCGCTTTGATCGAATGGGGCGCTTCCATCAAGCAGTTGGTTCTCATGACGCTGCTGGTCAATACGTTTTTCCCGTTCGGGTTGAGTTCTGACTGGATGCTCCAAACCATCGGCGTTGGGCTAGCTTTCTATCTTGCGAAGTTGCTTGTGCTCGCGTGCCTTGTTGTCCTGGTGGAAACCAGCAACGCGAAGTTGCGTCTGTTTCGCGTACCGGAATTGCTCATGGTTGCTTTTATTCTAGGAGCGCTCGCGCTCATTTCAACGTTTCTGTTCTAAAGGCTGCCTATGCCGTTTGTCCCCAACCCCGAACTTGGCAACAGAATCATTACCCTGATGGCGGCGCTGGTCCTGGTGCTGCAGATCGCCGCGGTCGGACAGCGCGGGATCGTTTCGAGCATTCGCATTTTCGCGGTGCAGTCGTTTCTCTTGGGAGCGATTGCGGCCGTCATCGCCTACTTCAACCAGGCCGGCCACATCTATATTGCCGCTCTGCTCACGGTCTTCGTGAAAGCGGGATTGCTTCCCCGGTTGCTGGAACGCCTGGTGGAGAGAATCGGGATTCGTAGGGAGATCGAGCCGCTGATCAACGTCCCGCTGTCGATCCTCATCTCAGGCGGTCTGACGCTGCTGGGCTACGTGGTCGCGGAGTCCTTCTACCATCCGGAAGAGACGTCTGCCCGGGCGGCGCTTGGACATAACACGCTCGCCGTTGCCATCGCACTTTTCCTGATCGGCTTCTTTGTGATGGTAAACCGCCGTAAGGCATTAACGCAGGTCCTGGGGCTGCTTTCACTTGAAAACGGCCTCTTCCTGGCCGCGATTTCATTGACCTATGGAATGCCATTGGTGGTTGAGATTGGCATCTTTTTTGATGTTCTAGTCGCGGTGCTGGTTCTCGGCATTCTCGTCTTCCGTATCGGCGAGACGTTCGACTCCATGGACGTCAGCAAGCTGCGGAAGTTGAGAGAGTAAGCATACTTATGATTTTGCTCGGACTCCTTATCGTTCCTTTGGCCGCCGGTCCCTTGGCCTTCTTTCTGCGAAGAAGGCACATGATGGAGGTGGTCAATCTTGGGGCCTTCGCCATTCTGCTAGGCCTTGCCGCCGTGTTGGTTGCTCAGGTGCTTCGCAGCGGTCCGGTTTCACTGTGGGACGGGTTCTTTTACGCCGACGCTCTTAGTGCGCTAGTCGTGCTCTTGTCAGCTTTTGTGTCCCTGGTCTGTTCCATATACGCGGTCGGCTATTTTCGTCACGAGGAGGGAAGCGGAGTTTTGCACGAGGCCGAGGAGTTGGGTGGCCGGTTTGCCGTCGACAAGCTGCGTGAGTACTACGCTCTCATGCCTTTCCTGGTTTTCGCGATGACGCTGGTCGGGCTCGCCAACAACTTGGGAATACTCTGGGTGGCGGTTGAGGGAACTACCCTGGCGTCGGTGTTTCTGGTTATGTTTTACGGACGCGAAACCTCGCTTGAAGCTGCATGGAAGTATGCCATCATCGGCGGTGTTGGTCTCTCGATGGCATTGTTCGGCACGATTCTGACCTACTATTCCGCCTATGGGGCTCTCGGTACTGACGCGCTTGCGGGTCTGAACTGGTCCGTCCTCGCCGGAAACGCCGCCCAGTTTGACAAGCCGACTATGCGGCTGGCCTTCATCCTCATTCTTCTCGGATACGGAACCAAGGCCGGCATCGCTCCCATGCATACCTGGAAGCCGGATGCCTACAGTGAAGCGCCGATCCCGGGGGCAGCGATGCTTGCCACCGGCGTGCTCAACTGCGCTCTCTACGGTCTGATCCGCTTCTACATCCTGAGTTCGAGATGCCTCGGGCCGCAGTTTGGCTCGCGGCTCCTGATTCTTTTCGGGCTGCTCTCCATGGGAGTGGCCGTCCCCTTCATTCTCGTGCAGAAGAACTTCCGGCGCCTGCTGGCTTATTCGAGCATCGACCACAGCGGGATCATGGTGCTGGCACTCGGCTTCGGAGGGCCTTTGGGTATCCTGGGCATGCTTCTGCACATGACGTTTCATTCGGTGACCAAGCCCCTGCTCTTCTTTTGTGCCGGAAATGTCCAGCAACATCTGAAAACAGACCTGTTTCAGAAGGCGAAAGGTGGGTTGATCCATTCGATGCCCTTGACCGGAGCCGCATTTCTTATGGTGACACTTGCGGTCACCGGTTCGCCTCCCTTCAGCTTCTTCCAGAGTGAGTTCACCGTTCTGCGGGCAGGGTTTGCGCGAGACCATTTTGTGCTGGCGATTTTTTTCGTCTCCTTTCTCGTACTGATTTTTTCCGGCTTCCTCGTGCACATCACCGGCCTGGTTCTCGGCGAGGACCCGGGCCTTCCGGCGGCAGACATGTGCGGCTGGAAAAAATACTCGGTCGCGGGTTTAGCTGTGGTGATTGTCGTGATGGGCTTCTGGATACCGGCTCCGTTGTTTAGGCTAATTCAGGGTGCGGTAGGCATCGTGGTGGGCGGATGATGACGCAATCAACCTCCGCAGTATTCGAAGCCCTTCGGCAGAAGCTTGGCCCACAGGTTCAGTCCGTGCGTACGGACCGGGAAGATGAAGTCTATGTTCTTATCAGCGACTCCGACATTCGCCCCATCACAGCACATCTGCGAGGCGAATTCGGGGCCCGACTGGTTACGGTGTTCGCTGAAGACCGCCGCTCGGTGGAAGGCGTTTTCTTCAATTACTATGTCTTCGAACAAAAGGGCAGCGCTCAATACCTGATCGTGCAGGCGCCTGTGCGGTCCGACACTCTTGAGTTTCCCTCGCTCTCCGCCGAACTACCCGCGGTGAACTGGCAAGAGCGTGAAATTCAGGATTGGTTTGGCCTGAAGGCCGTTGGACACCCGAATCCCCGCCGGGTCGCCTTGCATGACAATTGGCCCGACGTTTATCCCTTGCGCAAGGACTTTCCTCTCCAAACCGTGTTGCCGCCCTTCGAGGGAGAACGTCACATCTACCGGCCGGCTTTCGGTGAAGGTGTGCTGCAAGTGCCCGTAGGTCCGGTCCATGCTGGGATCATCGAGCCGGGGCACTTCAATTTCGCGGTGGCGGGTGAACCCATACTCTATCTGCAGCTCCGAATGTTCTACACCCACAAGGGCACGGAAAAACTCTTCGAGAGACTCCCCATACACAAAGCCGTTTTCCTGGCGGAAAGCATTTCTGGCGATTCAAGTTTCTCGCACGGCACAGCTTTTTGTCAGGCCATCGAACGCGCCGCCACCATTGAAGTGCCACTGCGCGGTCTGGTGATGCGGACCGTCCTGCTGGAACTGGAACGTATTTGCAATCATGTCGCCGACATCGGAGCCATTGCGACCGATGTTGGCTTCGTCATAGCGAATGCCCATGCCAGCCGGCTGAAGGAGACATTGGTCACTCTGAACGAGCAAATGACTGGCAGCCGCCTGCTGCGAGGCTTTGTCTGCGTCGGCGGCGTGCGTAGGGGTTGGGACCAGACGCAACTGAACACGTTGCGGGACACACTGGACTCCTTCGCACGCGAGTTTCAGGACCTGATCAGTCTGGTTGATTCGTCAGAGTCCACCCGTGATCGTCTGGAGCAAACAGGAATTCTTCGGCCCGAGAAGGCACGGGATCTGGGCATCGTGGGCGTGGGAGGGCGCGCCTCAGGCGTTGATCTGGACGTGCGCCGCGATCACCCTTATGCCGCATATCCTCGCTACTCATTCCGTGTCCCGGTTTACCAGGCCGGAGACGTTTGGCACCGGATGCAGGTCCGCATTGATGAAGTGAACGCATCGATCGACATCGTCGGAAGGGCTATGACAGATGGTCTTCAGCGGGAGTTCCGTGTGCCCGTGCCGGCCATCCCGTCAGACCGCTGTGCGCTGAGCGCCGTTGAAGGATGGCGCGGGGAAATCATCCACTGGATTCGAACCGGGCCTGACAATCATCTCGAACGCTGCAAGATCAAGGACCCCTCGCTCAACAACTGGCCGGCGGTGGTGGAAGCGGTCCAGGGAAA
>PMUM01000301.1 GCA_003166855.1 Acidobacteriaceae bacterium
TACGCTCGAAATGAACTTGACAGCGCCGACATTGTTAGAGATGGGGATTTTACGACAGTGACCCGTTCGTTCAGTTCCTTGAGGCTATTCCGCACGAACGAAGGTGCTGCCTTGCAGGGCGATGGGCGCATCTGCTATCCATGTCCGTGTATGGGCGAACTTACGAAAGATGCCGTCCGAGAGATTGAGCAGATCCATTCAAGCTGGATCGAGTTCGAAGTCGCTGGACAAGGTCACAGTTTGATGGCGTTGTGCGCTGATGACATCGAGTTTTGGCCGCCTGACGCGCACCCTCTGCTTGGACGCGCAGCGCTTTCGGCGCAGATGGCGCACGGGACAACGAGAATTCACTGCATTGAGATTACCGATCGTCGTATTCGAGGTTCAAACGAAATTGCTTACTTGACCGCAAGCTACAAAACCACGTTTTCCTCGGCGGAAGACTCCACTCCTAGGCAAGCCCTCGGAAGCCATCTGTGGATACTGCGAAAGCGGGCTGGTACGTGGGTTGTTACTCTCGTGAGTTGGTCATTGTGGGCCCCGTGAGATCGTCCATCCAACGCAGGCTTGCAGGTTTATGTCATTTTCGCTTGTCTACTTCGGAGCAGCGGCGCGTCACCATGATGGACATTCGGAGAGTAGGAAATTGATTGTTGACGAAAACAGGCCATAGCGCTCAGAACCTCCTTCAAGGGTCGAAGATAGAAACAGGGCGGTGAAGGGATTACACTGGTCAGTAATGAGTCAGCGCCAGGCGCGCAGGCGGTTAGGAGGGTGAGAATATGTCGCCCTTGGTTCGGCGGTCGATCCTCAAGGAATTCCTCATCGTGGTTTCCTGCACTCTTCCCGTTTGTGTTCTGACTACGCTGGCTTCGGGACAGCACACCGCCGCGCGCACTGCGGGGGGAGGAGCAACTCATATATCGAGCCCACCGATTTCCCACGTTCCGATTTCTTCAGCACGGATGATTCACGCGCCAATGATTCACGCACCGATTTCGACTCCTCGAGTCTGGGGAGTGCATGGTGGGGGCGCGTCGGGCACAGCTGGCCTTCGCCTTCGCCGTCCATGGCGTCCGATCCGGCCATTTCCGCCGGTGGTGGTGTTTTACGAATCTCCCTTGCTTTTTGGTGGACCATTCTGGGGATGGAACGCCTGCTGCTGGGCGAGTTGTGACCTGTTCTGGCCGTGGACGCTCGGTACCACGACGGTCTACTCCTCTGGTCCAACCAACTATGTTTCGCAGGTGAGCGAGACTCCGGTGTATGTCTACGGCGAAGAGAGACCGGATCTACCGCAGCTCTTCCTGAAGGATGGCACGATTCTGAACGTGACCGACTACTGGCTCGTCGATGACCAGCTTCACTTCACGATGAATGAGGAGAATGGCACGAAACCTGCGGAACATGTGATTCCTTTCGACGCACTGGATTTGCAAACGACGGTGGATGCTAACACGCAGAGAGGATTCCGATTTATGCTGCGCAACGAACCATTCGAGCAGTATGTGCGCGATCACCCGGAAGGCCCGCCGCCCGTGGTCACGCCTCCTCGGGAGTAGAGGTTGAGAGTGGCGGTCGAAGCGGTTCACGCGTCAACCCGAAAGCACGGAGCGTTTGCATTTCTTGAAGTCAGCCCAGAAGGCCGACTACTTCTTCATGCGGAATCTGAGGGTTGTTCTCGCGCCGACTACACTTCTCAATCAGCACTAGGGTGAACACGAATTGAGTGCCTCGAGCTTCACGCCTCGTTCTTGAGCGACGATCGTCGCGAGACTGCGGGTACAGCGCAGTACTGCCTGGCCATAGTGCTGCTGCCTCAAATCGGGATTCATTTCAGCAACGATCTTCGCCACTCGCTCGTTGGGAAACAGAGCTTCAAATCCACGCCCGATTTCAATCCGGGACTTGCGGTCCGACAACGAGAGAAGAATCAGAATGCCTCGATTGTCATCTTTATGGCCAATCCCCCATTTGTTGAAGAGCGAAGTAGCGTAGTGATCGAGAGGAGCGCGGCGAAGGGTTTCAATGGTGACGATGGCGACTTGCGCATGTGTCTTTTGGTCGAGTTCTGCGCAGAGCGCACTCAGACGGTCTCTGGTATCGATAGCGATGACATTGGCGAAGTCGTTGACGTAGCCTTTCGGCTCGGGATAATCGCGGCTCCCCTGTCCCGGCGAGATCGTGGTTGTTATGGCGATCAGAAGTGAAATGGAAATTAGTGAGCGCGAGGACACAGGCGTCAGCATATCATCGCCAGACTAGGGAGTGAGAATGTTGACGGGGCGGCAAGCCTCCGACGCTAGCGCGGGCGGGACGCCCCCGCGACAGCCGGCGGGACGCCGGCGCTACTGGGTGTGCTGGCGATACTTCCGGTGAGTTCGCGGCGGTTGGTTAGGGTGCCGTCTGGAATTACCACGGCTACCCAGGGCGTGTTGGGCTGGAGGACGTGGGCGTGCCAGACTAGCTCGCGGGGACCTGCTGGAGTCAGATTTACTTCTTGCTGGGGTGGTTCGGTGAGGGTGAGATTGTCGCTGCGGATCGCGAAGGTGTGGCGTCCGGCGCCTTCGGCGGAGATTCGCAGGGCGACTTGATTGTGGCCGAGATCCTGCGATGTGACCTTGAAGTCGAGCACGTGGCCGGGACGCAGATCGACGTCGTAGATTCCGCCGGGCAGAATGGTGACCGTGGTGTGCACGGGGCCCTGGCGGACGTCGTAGTGACCTTCCGGCAAGTCGAGTTTGAACAGTCCGTCATGGGAAGGGGGAGGCACGGGCGTGATCTCACCGCTTTTCTGTTTGCGGAACTCGACGGAATCGGGGCTCGCAGGATCGACGGTTCCCTGCACCGTGGCAGGCACGCTGATGTCGTCCATCAACCAGATCCACTGGCCTACGGGCTGTGTCCATACCTCTTTATAGGTCCAGCAAATCTGGTTGGGCCAGTAGGGATCGTCGGCGAAGCCTTTGGTTTCGATGCCGACGGGAAGGGCTCCGACCATTTGGCCGGAACGAACGCTATAGAGCGGCGTCCAGTCGTAGCCCTCGCCATACATGACGCTGGCGGCGAAAGGATTGCGGCCAACGAACCATTGCGCCTGTTTCTGAGCGAGGTCTTCGGCGTCGAGGTCGCGACGGAACGCGGCTGCCGCCGAGAGCGCTTTGGCTTGCGAAAGCAAGACGCTGGAGTTGCCGCGAAAATCGAACCAGACGGGGAATCTGCGGAGATAGTTCTCGCCTCCGAGGGGAATTCCTCGGCGGACTTCCTGCACGTAGGCGTCGCGGTCGGCGGCGCGAAGCGGGGTCCAATTTTTGGCTTCAGGAATGAGGCGGGCTTCGCTCTCGCGATAGACGGCGGCGGGCAAAACGGAGTAAGGCGCGTCGACGGCGGCGGCCGCCTGCAGATAGTACTGCGAGTGGAGGACGACTGCCGAGTACCACTTCATCCATTTCTCGTGGTCGGGGAAAGCCTCGCAAAGACGGATGAGAGCGACGATCGGTTCCTGCTCCTGGCCGAGGTGAAAACGGTGGAAGAGATTCTCGCGCTTGGGGCCGGTGTAGAAAAAGCCGGTCAGGGGAATCGTCCAGGGCTGGAGGGTGCGCTCCTGCGAGTTGAGCACCTGATCGCCGAGGATGATGGCTTGCTGGGCGTAACGATCGTCTCGCGTGGCCAGATAAAGCTCGACCGATGCGACCACGCCGAAAGAAATGCGCTCTAACTCGTCTTGCGCGCCATAGACTTCGGCGAGTGGAGGCGCGGTCTTGAGGCCCTCGACGGCGAACTTCCAATCTTCTTCGGCGATCTTCAGGCTGCGGTTGGCGAGTTCCGGATCGGTGTCCTTTAATACGCGGGCCGCGAGGGCTTCGACTCCGCTGACGCGGAAATTCCATTCGGGATTGTTGACGGCTTGTCCGAAGCGATCGTCGGAGTCGCCCATGATGCCATCGGTCCAGTAACTCACGAGCTGGCCGGTGCTGCGAAAGCCGTCTCCAAAGCGCGTTTTGAGCACCCAGTTCAAGCCCCAGCGCGCTTCTTCCAGCAGACGATTGGAGAGGACGGGGTCGGCGTCGTGGCGCTTGAGATTGTCTGCGAGCGACAACAGGGCGTAGACCATGCCGGGCGTGTTGCCGGTGGCACTGAGATCGCCGGCGTCGTGGTATCCGCCATTGACGACGATGCGCTTGTCATCGTGGATGGTGTAGATGTCCTGATGACAGCGGCCGTGGATGCCGGGAATCTCGGTGCCGCAGCGCTCGCTGTACATGAAGTTGATGGATTTCCAAATGCTGTCGCGCCAGGCGTCGTCGCCGATGCGGAAGGGGCGAGTCTGGGTGTCTCCGGCTTTGATGACGTAGTTGCCCGGATCGCGGACGGCAGAAAAGTCGAGCACTTGATAGTGGCCGAGCGGAGTGCTGGTTTGCTCAACTGGCTTGGTGAGAAGGATGCGGCCGGTCTGCGAGTCGACCACGGAGAACTCGCGGGCTTTCAGATCACTGGCGATCGCGGACTTGGAGGATCCTGGGGTGTAGCTGTGGCTGAAGGCAATTTTTCCGGGAGCGACGTCCCAGCCTTCGACGTGATCGGCGATGACGCTCTGCAGTTCGAGTTGGTCGATATCGAGGATTGTCTGGTCTCCGGGGTCGGGAATTTTCTTGGGAAGCATGTAGGCGAAATCGAGCGCGGTGACGCGATCGCGATCGAGGGGAGCGATTTCCCAGACGACGTGGTTCCATTCGTGGTTCTTGAGAATGATCGATTCGTGCCGACCCTCGTTGTACTGGTCCGGCAGTTTATGGGAGCCATCATTGTGGAGCGTGAGGGAGCAAGAGATGGCGGGCGCACCGATGATGTCGGGATAGACCCAAAGCGAGATGCGGTTGTAGCGGCTCCAGTCTTCAGCGGGAAACTTTCTGGTGGCGACAAGGTCTTCCCACTCGCCAGCACCGTCAACCTGGGCGACGTTGTTCGTGGAACGGAGTCGCAGAGAATGGCTGCCATCTTTGATGTGGGCGTCGGTCAAGGTCATCTCGCCTAAGCCGGTGAAGGACCAGGTGGAGAGGTCTTCCATGCTGTCGAGCAGGCGCGAGTTGAGGACGGGCTTGTTAAGCCAGCGGAATTCGGCGCCGTCTGCGTCGTTGGCATGCATGGGCATGGTGGGCGCGGATTGCTGTGCGGGGAGAGAGAGGGCGAAACAGAAGATGGTCAGGAGTGCGGGAATACTGGAGCGGCGGGCCTTTCCCGCACATCGGCTCCATCGTGATTCGAGATCCATGATCGGGTGTGCCTCCGTGCGGTGATGACGCTGTAACTCTCTGAGAGGACAGGTCCCATGATACAAGGGTCCGTCGCGGGAGACCCTTGCGCCGCTTCGCGGCGGGACAGCCGGGGGCGGCTGTCCCCACATGAGGCGATCGAGGCGATTTGCAATCTGGTCGCTGCACAATCGTAACCAGCGCGGGAGGGGGACTTGGCATCAAAATGGAGTCATGCGGAATTGGGGAAAACCCGCGCTCATGGTTTTGCTCTGTGGGCTCGCGCTTTGTGTGGCGCGGGCGCAGGAGGGAGCTCGGGCGGCGGGCGATGCTTCGGCAAGTTCGGGACACTTTTCCGGGAAAACGGCTTCGGACGGGGCATCCCGGCCGGAGCGTGGGCGAAAGAGCGCACGGGCGATGAGTTCGGACGACCGGCTGGCAGTGATTGCTTCCGCGCTCGATTCGAAAACACCGCGCTACGCGGAGCGCGATTGCTCGCATCTGGTGCATACAATTTACGAGCGGGCTGGGTTTCCGTATGCCTATGCGAGTTCTGACGATCTTTATGACGGAGTGGAAGGATTTCAGCGAGTGTCGCAGCCACAGACTGGGGATCTGGTGGTGTGGCGGGGACATGCGGGGATTGTGATTCGTCCGTCGCGGCACGTGTTTTTCAGTTTTCTGCGTGCGGGGCCGGGCACGGATGATTACCGGAGCCAGTATTGGAGCGGGCGGGGACAACCGCGGTTTTATCGGTATGTGAAGGATGCTACGCTGGCTCGCCGAGCGAGCCGGTAACGCAGGGGGCGGCAGGTCAGAGGGAACCCAATCTTCTCTTCTGTTGAGCACACACACCTTCGACGGCGCGAAACGGGCTGGTCACTCTCACCAACAAAAAGTTGCGAGATTCACTTTGCGGCCACGTGCGCGGGCGGGACGCCCCCGCGACAGCCGGCGGGACGCCGGCGCTACGCTTACGTCGCGCTTCGTTTCTACCTTTATAATCAACTCTGGCCTTTATGATTCAGACTTTGTTTGGCAGTCTTACGGAAGAACAGAAACCCAGCTTCATCGACCGGATGAAGCAGGCGGTGACGCGCACGCGGGAGAATCTCGCGGAGCGCATTGAGGAAGTGGTTTCGTTCGGCAAGGAGATCGATCGGGGCACGCTGGATGATCTTGAGGCCACGTTGATCGGCGCGGATTTGGGGAGCACGACAACGCAGGAAGTGCTGGGCAAGTTGCGCGAGAAGGCCGACCGGAAGCAGATCAAAGACGTGCAGGAACTCAAGCGGCTGCTGAAGGAAGAACTGCTGGCGATTTTGAGTGCGGCGAACACGCGGCTAGTTCAGAAGGTCGAGGGCGTGCCGGAAGTGATTCTGGTCGTGGGCGTCAATGGCACGGGCAAGACCACGACGATCGGCAA
>PMUM01000343.1 GCA_003166855.1 Acidobacteriaceae bacterium
TGTAGTAGTCGAGGCCGCGCACCAGCCGGTCGTTGATATGAAACGCGACACCAACGGACTTCAGAATGTCCTGCACGGCTTCGAAGTGTTTGCGGGAATCGTCCCCGAGAAACTGGGTAATGCGCGGCAAAGTTTCGATGATCGGCTGATCGGCGGGAACCTTGCAGTCGAACCTGCGCAGCGGATTCGTCACCGCCCGCCGCTGACAGTCGTCGCACATTTGCGAAGCAACCGGCTCCAGAGCTTTGCGTAGCGCTTCGTTGAACGCGGTGCGGTCGGCGGGAGTGCCGACCGAATTCAACTCAAGATTCCAATCGGTGATGCCCAGCCGGTCGAGCAGTGTCGCGAGTATCTCCAGCAATTCAGCGTCGCGCGCCGGAGACTCACTACCGGCTGAGGCCGGACCAATGATTTCGGCGTCGATCTGATAGAACTGCCGATAACGGCCCTTCTGCGGACGCTCGCGCCGGAACATGGGGCCGATGCAATAGAGCTTGTTCAGTCCGCGATCGCCAAGTTTGTGCTCAATGTAGGCTCGGACGATGCCAGCCGTAGCCTCGGGCCGCAGGGTCAAGGATTGGGAGCTTGAAAAATAATTCCCGGCAAAGCCCTCAACCTCCACGTCGTCCAGTGGAACATGGGTAGAACTTCCGGCCACCGCATCTGGGACAACTAATCTAAGTCGGATCGCGTGATTGCCGAAATCGTGCGCGTACTTCTCTTTGACAACCTCGCGCGCGCTCAGTAGTGCTCGAACAGCCTCTACGGAAACCTTGGGCCTGAAGGCTACAAATTCTTCAGTGCTGGTCACTGCATTAAGGCCAATCTTCACGCCGCGTAAGACGTGCAACTGGACATCCAACCGACTCAGTTCCGATAGCCAAGTTCCAGTGCGGTACACGTTGACGCGTCCAGCCTCCACGTGGGTTGGATCGTCCGATTGATTCACCCTTAACCATTCATCCATCATCCCCTTCTCGTTGAATCGCTCCCCGTCCACCCACGTGTACATTTCTTTTGAGACGATATCGGTCTCTTCTCCCACGCCGCGCGCGAACAATTCCGTCGCTTCAAAAATCGGCGTGCGAATTTCCTGGAAGTTATAGGCGCGGAATACATCGCGCACCACGGCTTCCACAAAGTTCCACAGTGCCGTCTCCGGCGGCAGAAGGTCTCGCGTTCCTCGAACGGCTTTAATCATTCAGTATCCAGTCTTAACGTCCCGGAGGGACGTTTGATAGTAGCCCGGCGTTTCAACGCCGGGTAAGCTGGGAGGATGAAAGGCGCGTCCCGGCGGGACGCCTGAAATTGTGCGAGGTGCCATGTGTCACATACGTACGTTTCCGAGCTTATCCATTGTGTGTTCTCGACGAAGCAACGGCGCAATCGAATCACGCCTGATGTCCAACCGCTACTGTGGGCCTTTCTCGGCGGCATCGCACGCAAGAACGGGTTCAAAGCGCTCATCGTCGGCGGCACCGAGAATCACGTACACCTTCTTCTCTCGCTGCCGGCGACGTTGCCGTTGGCTAAGGCCATGCAACTGATCAAGGGAGCGTCATCGCATTGGATGAACGAAACGCATACGCGGGGTTTCGCGTGGCAGGAGGGATACGGCGCCTTCACACTCGGCATTTCTCAGAAGGGCGATACCATCGACTACATTCGTTCGCAGGCGGAACACCATCGCAGGCGGAGCTTCGAAGAGGAATTTGTGGCGTTCCTGAAGAAGAACGGCGTCGAATATGACCCGAACTACGTCTTGGGATGATCTCAGGCGTCCCTAACGGGACGCGGGGGCCGTCTGCGCGGGTTACCCGGCGTTGAAACGCCGGGCTATTTTCAGGCGTCCTACGGACGCACGACTACTAACCTAGCACTACGTCAATCGTTTTTAGCAAATCCGCCCGAGTGAACGGCTTCTCCAGCAGCCGGATGCCGCTGCCTAGCCCGTGGTTCGCCACCAATTCTCCGGTATATCCCGACATGTAGACGACCTTCAGTCCGGGGTACGACTCAATGAGGCGCAGGACAAGTTCGGGGCCGTTCATGCCCTTCATCACCACATCGGTGAGAATCAGATCGATCGATCCGGAGTGTGAACTGATCACCTGCAGCGCGGACTTCCCGTCTTCGGCTTCCAGCACTTGATAACCGTGCGCTTCCAGCATCTTTCGGGTTAGCCGGCGCATAATGGGATCGTCTTCCGCCAGCAGCAGGGTCACGCCCTGCCGCCTCGAAGGCAACTCCTCCGCTTGCGGCTCAGGCGCACCCCCCAGCTTGTGCTCCGCGCTGGGGAGATAGATCTTGAAGGTCGTTCCGTGACCCGGTTCGCTGTACACCCAGACATGTCCATCGAATTGCTTGACGATGCCGTAGACGGTCGCTAGCCCAAGGCCGCTTCCTTTCCCCATTTCTTTGGTCGTGAAGAAAGGTTCGAAAATGCGGGATCGCGTCGCCTCGTCCATGCCGGTTCCGTTGTCACTGACCGCCAGCATCACGTGACGCCCCACCCTGATTGAAGGATGCTCCTGCGCGAAGGACTCATCGAAATCGAACACTGCGGTTTCGATGACCAGCTTTCCACCGTGCGACATGGCGTCGCGCGCGTTCACTGCCAGATTCATGACGATCTGATCCAACTGTCCGGGATCGGCCTCCACGATGGCGGGTGAGGGTCGCGGCTGGAGCACGATCTCAACATCGTCTCCCATGAGCGGACGCAAAAGCTTGATCACGTCCTTGAGCCGATCGTTCAGATCCAGCAACTGGGTCTGCACTGGCTGCCGACGGCTGAACGAAAGCAGTTGCCGGGTCAAGGACGCGCCGCGCTTCGCCGCTTCGCGAATGTTGTCGATATATTCCAGGCTCTCCTGGTCGACGCGGCTTCGCAAGAGCTCGGAACACGCCGTGACAATTCCCAGCAAGTTATTGAAGTCGTGCGCGACGCCACCGGCCAGTCGACCCACCGCCTCCATTTTTTGCGACTGCCGCAGCTGATCTTCAATCTTCTTTTGCGCGGTGATATTGCGGGCAATGGTCGACGCCCCCACCACCTTGCCCTCGGCATCGTAGATGGGAGATACAGAGATCGAGACATTCAGGTTCCGCTTATCTTTGGTGACGCGTACCGACTCAAAGTACTCCACCCGCTGCCCATTGCGGATCTTCTCGAGGATTGCTGGGATCTCGTCCTCGCGTTCCTTGGGAGCCAGCACCGAGATCGGCCGGCCAATCATTTCCTGCGGCGTGTAGCCGTAGATTTGTTCCGCGCCTTTATTCCAGTGCGTAACAACACCGTCGAGGTTCTTGCCGATGATTGCGTCCTGCGAGGAATCGATGATCAGCGTCAGCCGGTTTTGCGAATCGCGCAACTCACGGCTCTTGCGGCGGTCGAGTTCTTCGTTGGCCCGGCGGAGTTCTTCTTCGATGCGCTTGCGGTCGCTGATGTCGCGGATGACGCTCAGAACCATCCTTCCGTCGGGGGTGGCGACGGGGCTGAGGCTGATCTCGACGGGAAATTCGGACCCGTCTCGGCGCCTTCCGTAAAGATCGAGCCCCGATCCCATGCGCCGGATCTTGGGCTTGGAGTGAAATTGCTCCCGATGACGGTCGTGCTCTGGCCGCTGCCTTTCCGGCACCAGCATCTCGATCTTCTGACCGATCAGTTCGTCGCGGGTGTAGGCGAACAGAGTCTCCGTTTGGGAGTTCGCCTGGATAATCACACCTTGCCGGTTCACCGCAATTACAGCATCGGGAACGGCTTCCAGAATGCTGGGCGATAAAAGCGTTTCAGCCACAGTCTTGGATGACGAGGACTCTTGATTTGGGTTGGGAGGAACTGTCTGACTCATGCCTCATCCAAATTCTGGGGTCTGGTTACTATACGTGAATCGTCGGGCGTTTTGCCGCAAGGGGGAGTGAATTTACAAATGAGGAACATCAACCCAGACCGAAAAGACCGACCGCAGCCTGCTCCATGTGCCGGAACCCGTGCGTGTACACCAGGGCGATGATCAGCTGGGTCCCGTTGTATCCCACATGCACCAGAAAGCTGGCGCCCACGGAACGCGTGACGGCCCGAACCACGCCACACACCACGCCCACCATGACAATCACCAGCGCCGCTCCCCACGCCCATCCATATTGCGGCAAATGAATCAAGCCAAACGGCAAGGCCGTGAGGACGATTCCCCAGGCGGCGCCCATGCGCCGCGCCAGCACCGGGTACATGAAGCCGCGGAAGAAGATCTCCTCCATTAAAGGCCCCAGGGTCACAGCGATAATCGCCAGCAAGTACGCGTCGCGCGGGCGATCGAAAAGATGCTCGAAGGGCGTGTCCTTCGGCATGGGTAACAGACTTTGCAGCAGGCCGAGCGTGAATAGCATGGCCGCCCCCAGCGCCAGCAGTTTCCATTCCGACCGCGGCCAGTTCCACCGGATCGCCTGCCAGAACGCCACGTGGTATTTGCCTTCGACGAGCATGACCATGCACGCGGCCACTGCGACGTAGATCAAAAACTGCGACACCAGCAGCAGAATGGGCTTCTGCGCCACGTCCGCCAGATTCGAGTGCGGATAGACAAACCAAATCGCACCAAAAATCACCAGAAGCTGCAAAACGAGCATGGCGACCAGCGTCAACCCGGCAATCAGAAGCACGTCCCAGCCGCTCCATATGGGATTCTCGATCGGCGGCGGTCCGGAGAGGACGGGAGAGACCATCCCTGCAGCATCGGGACTGAGAGCGAAGGGATCGGGCGCGATTGGCGCCGGCGCCTCCGGTTCGCTGCTTATCAGCGGCCGTGGCTCAAATTGCGGATTGTCGGAGGATGACAAAAGAAAAATTCCTTCAACTGAGAACTGACAAATGGGAACTGAGGACTGGCTTCTCTGTCTTCCCAAAATATCCCGCCAGGGCCTGCCCCGTGTACGACTTCTTCACCTTTGCAACCTGCTCTGGCGTACCCTGCGCCACAATGCGGCCGCCTTCTTCCCCGCCTTCGGGCCCCAGATCGATGATCCAGTCGGCGTTGCGGATCACATCGAGATTGTGTTCGATGATGATGATTGAGTTCCCCAGATCGGTCAACCGGTGGAGCACGTCGAGCAGTTTCTTCACGTCATCGAAGTGCAGTCCGGTCGTTGGCTCATCAAGCAGGTACAGAGTCTTCCCCGTTTGCCGCTTGCTCAACTCGCGCGCCAGCTTGATGCGCTGCGCCTCGCCGCCGGAAAGCGTCACGGCCGACTGCCCCAGATGAATGTACCCCAGCCCGACGTCGACCAGCGTCTGCAGCTTCTGCTTCACTTGTGGAATATTCTCCAGAATCGGCAGCGCATCGGACACGGGCATCTCGAGCAGGTCGGCAATGGAATTTCCGTTGTACTTCACCGCCAAGGTTTCGTGGTTGTAGCGCCGTCCGCCGCAGACCTCGCACAGCACATATACATCGGGCAGAAAGTTCATCTCGATGCGCCGCTGCCCCTCGCCCTGGCAGGCTTCGCACCGCCCGCCGGAGACGTTGAATGAAAACCGTCCCGCCTTGTAGCCGCGCTCGCGCGAT
>PMUM01000108.1 GCA_003166855.1 Acidobacteriaceae bacterium
TGCTATTCGACGAGAACGTGAGCTGGTATCTCGACCACAATATCCAGACGTTCACAACGGATCCGAAGGGTGTGAACAAAGTCGAATTCGCTCCGGTCGACAGCGAAGGCAACTTCTCTGGTGTTGGATCGGGATTCACCGTGGCCAACGCCAAGTTCGCTATCAACGGCTATATCTACGGCACCGGTCCGATGATGACGATGAGGAAAGGCGAACGCGTCCGCTGGTATCTGGTGGCACTAGGAGAGCAGTTCAGCGTACACACGCCCCACTGGCACGGCAACGTGGTCTTGCACGACGGCAAGCGCACCGACGTCGTTCCCCTCATGCAGGCACAAATGGAGACCGTGGACATGGCTCCCGACAATGCCGGGATTTGGATGTTCCACTGCCACATTGACGATCACATGGATGCCGGAATGGTGACGCTTTACAAAGTTGAGCCGTAGAAGGGCGGACGGAAGCCGTGATCGAAAGACTCTGCAGAACGGAGCGTTCTCCTTCGATCACTGACTTCGGAGAAGGAATCGTCGTGCTGAACAAGATGTACCAAGGAGCCACAACATGAGATCGACGGTCTTCAGTTTGCTTCTATATCCTGTTCTATTCTTCTGCTGCATTGCGGCCATCGCCCAGCAATCGAGCCAACCAGCAACTCCGGTTCCGCAGCACTTGGAAGACCTGTCTGCTGCAGCCCAAGGCTCGAAAAGCGGAGCGCTTCAATCTTCGCCAGAGATTCAGAGTTTGATAAAGGCACTGTCCGGAAAGTGGTCCGTCAGTGTGAAGTTCGAGCCGAATGCTGCAATGCCGGGCGGAGCCGACGGCGAGGGAGAGGAAACGTGGCGCGCGGGACCAGGGGGATTCACGTTTCTGGATGAAGAGCATCTGCCCACTCCCGAAGGAGAGATCTTTCTCCTCGGGATCCTCTGGTGGGACGCCAAAACGAAAAGCTTCCACGGCATGGAGTGCAACAACCAACTTCCCTACACATGCGACCTGAAGGGTGCGCTCAATGACATCACGATGAAGTGGGATGGCAAGGAGTTGACCATCGACGAATTGGAGACCTCCCCCGACGGTAAGAAGACGATGTGGCACGAGGTGTGGTCCGATATCACCCCGACCTCGTTTACCCAAACCGGAGACATGGGAGCGCCTGGCGGTCCGTTCAACAGATTCTCGACTATCCACGGAACGAGGGTGGCCGGCGGAAGCCGCTAATAAAGGAAAGCAGGTCGTGATCGACATGGAGTTTCCTCAGACTGGCAAGAAAATGATGTGGCACGAAGTCTTATTTGACTTCACCCCAACCTCCTTCACGCAAACAGGCGACATTCGCGGGTTGGTGCAAGTTGAAGAGGGCGGTGACAATCCACGCGACGAAAGTCGCTGAGGATACGAAGGAATGTTCAAAATAGTCTTCGGGACAAGGTTCTGTACCCGATGAATGACGTGGGCAGGCAGGAGTAGGGCGATTGGAGATTGCACTCGAATGACCAAATTGTCGAACTACCGCGTGCTCGTTTCCGGCATCCTTTCGCCGCTTGCGGCCCTTATCCTCTGTGCGTTGGTCTATACGGCTCTGACCGCGACAAGTGGGAATCGCGAGAAGGATTGGTTCTTTCGCCTTTCCTTATCGACTCTCGCGATGACCGTCCCCCTGCTGATCACGGTTGGTCTCGCCATGAGAGACCGGCGCCGACAAGCGCTTTCCCTGCCTGCGAAATTGGGTATCGTCCTCGCGGTTCTCTCCTTGGGTTTCGCTTGGAAGCCTGTGAGCGACGGCATCACTCGGTCGAGGCAATCACGAAACATGGCGCTGCGGGATGTGGCAGCGCCGCCGTTCGAAACCCTAGACCTTTTCGGGAAGCCCCAACGCCTGGCCGACCAGAAGGGCAAGGTCGTACTCGTCAGTATTTGGGCGACATGGTGTGGCCCATGTCGGGTGGAGATGCCGAAGCTTGACCGTCTATACCAAGAACGGAAGCAGCAGGGATTCATCGTATTCGGGCTGTCGCAAGAGGATACCAATGTGCAACGGAAGTATGTGGAACAGGTCCGGGTGAGTTACCCCCTCCTCACAGTGAGTGCAGGCGTTCCAAGCTTCTATCGAGATATTGCGCGCTACCCAGCGATTTTTCTAATCGATCGCGAAGGGCGACTGCAATCAGCGCCAAGCCCTGACCAGCCGTTCGAGAAGCTTGAGGATGCTGTTGATGCACAGCTCAACAGGGACCCTTCCTCTGAACGGTAGGTTTCCCTAAATTGATATCGATCCAACAGGAAACGCAAATGCAAAACAAATATCCGAATGAGATCTGTGCAATGAACGACCCAAAAGCCTTCTTTGACAGCCGAAGAAGAGGATTCCTCGCGGTTGTGGTCGTCAGTCCCCTCATGCTGCTCGCAAAGCTTCTTTGTGCTTATGGACAGGACAAGTCGGGTTTCCCAGACGGCTACGACGCCGTGCAAGCCGCTCCAATTAGCCACAAGGTGATCTTCGAAAACGCGTTCGTACGCGTGTTGGAGGTTTCGGTGTCGCCCAACACGACTGTGCCCGCATCATCACCGTTGGCCGAGTTTACTGGTGAGCTGGGATACCGGCGGCAGGTCGGCCACATGTGCGCTATCACCGCGCGCACCGCACTGTGAAGGACATTCCCAGCACGGAGGTCCCCATCCATCCCGGGACCTGGGCCGTGAACTGGATGAAGCCGGAACCGATGCATTCCGTTGAGATTCTCGACGCACCGGTCGCGAATCCTGATCTTCGCATCGAGATCAAGTGTCTTCCCTAACCCGAAAACTGCACTCAGAAAAGATGGCTCCAACGAAACACGGAGGCTGCAATGGAAATGGATATTGAGAAGAAGATCTTGCGGTTTGCAACTATGACGGTCGCAGCCGCGTGCCGTGCTGCGTTAGCTTTGACGCAAGAACAACCGCGCCATCCTTCAGCCGGAACACCAACACAAGCGCCGACTGGCGAGGTTCTCGCCCAGCGCATCAGTGTATCGTTTGCCCCACGACCCTCCGAGCAGGCGACGGAACAGAACGTCTTGGACCCGGTCTGGGAGTCTCTTGGGTACATGAGAACTATCTCTTGTTTGGGCGGCTTCGTGGCAATGCTTATTTTGAGCTCCGTGTTTACCGCCAGGGGTGGAACGAAGTTGCTCACTACGGACCCATTGACAGGACTTCCTCTACCTCCCGCTACAGATTCCCGCCTCCAATTGGGTAATGAGCCTACTCAGTTGCCGGAATCGCAGGTCTGTAAAAGCAAAATGCAGGTGGATTTCTACTCGGTTTACGACTCCAAAGTGAATGCGACCCTCGCTTGGTATGACGCTCGCCTGCCAGGGTTCAAGAAAACGCACGCCTACGCCGCCAACCGCTCGCAAGACACCTACTACAAAACCGATGGGACGGTGCTTGTGTCCGTCACGGGTAGCCCGGGCAAAGAAGGAGAAAACATGGACACATATTCGGTGTTGTATGCTCGTCTTCAGCCTGGACTACCCGAGAAGACGATCGTTGCCCTGAATCAACAAAGAGTTGTTTGCCCGTGATCGATCCATCTTTGCGCCCTAGCTTTTTCGACGACGTAAAATTGTGAATCATCGTTTCTGGCACGCTTGCTGATCGGCTAGAGGCTTTCGTGCTTCGAGGACAGCGGGGGTTACCGTGTCGGCTTGCGGGCACGACATCAAGACTCCGCCGGGAAACATTAGACAGCTCAGTATGGGGAGTTGGATAGCATCGGAGTCGTCGCATCTGGAAAACGTGGTCGTGACCATTCATTTCAGGCGGAAAACCGCCGTCGGGAGCAAACTCGCCGCCCGAGTGGACTCGCCCACGACGATGATGTGCTCAAGTATGCCCGGCAGACTCAGTCAGGTTCGTCGTTCAAGTGTTCAAGTAGGATTTTACCGGCGGAAGGTCCAAGTATCGATGCAAGGCCCCGATACCAAGGCAAAAGAGGAGACTTTATTATGGCTTCCCTAGCAGATGTTCTAGTCAGACAGTTGTTGGATGGCCGACATATCGCGTCGCTTGCAACCGAGAATCCGGACAGCTCCATTCACATGGTTGCGGTATGGTACTGGTTCGACGGTACACATGTTTATGTGGCCACGTCCTCGCGTAGTCGAAAAGCACGAAATCTGCAATCCAACCCAAAGGTCTCCTTAATGATCGACGCTCGCGACCCTGCAGCATCCTACGGCATCACCGTAGCCGGGACCGCGCAGATCCCGACCGCCGACGTATCGCGGAAGAGTAATGCGGAGATTCATCGCAAGTATCTGAGCGAAGCCGCACTTGCGGACGATAGAGTGGGCCCGGTGTTCGCCGCATGGGATGATGTCACAATCCGGATTACGCCGGCCTCGGTAATCGCTTGGGACATGCGCGAGGCAGACCGCCAATTCTTCGGGGGTGTTCTCGGGGGCAATCCCGCATACCTCTTACCTCTGCAGCGCTGATCTCTGGTCTGTCGTCGCTAACAAGGTGATTGAGCAGCTATGCTATCTGGGTCACGACCATTCGCGGCTACCGCTTGATGACCCGTTCAGCTTTGATCGTCATGAATCGCTTTAGTTTGTCGGACGCGTCACCGGTGTAAAGAGTCTGGCTGAACGAATTCGGAGTGAAATCAGACCAAACTTCCTTCTCGAATACCTGCTTGCCTGAGACCTCATGCACATCGGTTGCCACGTAGTCGTTTCCGATCCACTTGCCTAGTTGCGAGGAAACTCGGCAACCGCTGTCAAGGGCGAAACTATCGCACCAGACAAAGTGAAATCCTCGTGCGTCGGCATCCCACCAGATTGTTCCGATACCCCATGATTTTCCGCCGGCGCCCTTGCCGTGATACTCCTCAATCAGAGACAAGCGGGCGGGACCGACGCGATACGTGTCTCGGGAGTGCCCTGTACCTCCTTTCGGCACCAGGTCGCTGGGTTCGTAGGTCTCCTCGGTGACCCATTCTCCGGCAAGCGCATGAATGAGTCGCTCCATCTGTGACGCTGATTTCGTCACAGCCTTCTTTGCCGTGGAATCTTGAGCGGTCGTCGCGATCGATGGACTAGATCTTGTTACCTCAGTCTTGGCCTCCCTGGAACGTGGTACCTCACAATTCATGCCGCTGATGATGCGCCAGCCCTCTGGTCCTTTCCGCCAGGTGTGAGTGATCCGATATTTGAAAGGCGAAGTCTCGTCAGCCTCCGGCCAGAAGTAATACGTAACCGCTACATCCCCAAACACTGCAATTGCCTCAGGTTTCGGGCTGAAAATTGGAGGAGCGGACGTTGGTGTGGTTTGGAACTCGTCTGCCTCACTCGAAACGATGTCAGGCTTACGGAGTGGATGATCACTGTAGTCCGGCCATCCAACGAAGTTGTCCTCCCAAAGCGACATGAAGCTCTTCAAATCCTTCGCTTGTAGATACTGAAAATAATTCTGCTCTCCGTTCCAAACCTCCTTCTGTTGTGGCGACAATAGCTGCTCGGAAGGCTGATTGCTGTTGGTTAACTGGCCGGATGTTTCCGTAGTCGGAACCAGAGATTGCGCATAGGCAGCGCCGCCAAGAAGTGGGTCTGCCAACCCTGCGACGAACCACAGCGACGCACACAAGCCTGCTGACAGAATTACGATGACCTTCATAGGTTCTCCTCGGCACCTGACACCGTGTGAACGCACGATGTAAATGGGTATCCAACATCGCGACCAGCAACCCAAGAACATAGGTTGGCACAGACCGAGACCACTCGATTGGCTTCACGGGGCCGAAGCTGTACACGTCTCCCAACTCATAAAAGAACACGAACCCCAACAGCCACATGATTCGCCGGTGAAACGACGTGATGGGCAACCTGTCCAATCGGGCGGACGCCGAATGTCTTGCCAGCGTTAAGGTCTGCGGAAGTGTCTGACTGGGCATGAAACCTCACATAAAGCGTGGATCATCCGAGAGTGTACGCTGGTGGGGAAGAGAGAGCGGGAGAAAGCCCCGCTCTCGTAATCCCGCCCTGAACGGCTCGTTGAAAAGCTCGGCTTGGTTAACGATTCGGAGAAGCCAAGAATGCATGCGCGTCACCGGTCGTTTTGTCGATCGCGAGGCCGACGATTTGTCCCTCGGAGTTGATGCCGCACGCCAGAATCAGCGAGAGGTTAGAGTTCGCGGGGATCAGGTCGTTGAGGGCGCCCATCTGGCCGTTTTGCCAAACGAAGGCGCGCAGGTTGAAGTTCGCGTCCAGAGACACACCGACGACCTGGGTGCTGTCGTTGATATTCAAGCCTGCACTCATGAAGTCTCCAGGAAGCGTGCCCAGATCTTGCATGCCTTTTTCCTTGGTCCAGAGGAAGGCGTGATTGGTGGTGTCGCCAGTGAGATCGGAATTGCCAACGACCTGGCCTTTGTTATTCATGTTCAGAGCGATGTTTCCGGCAAAATGGCCGGTACCGCCCAGGTTTCCAAGGTCGCTGGGTTTGGTTTTGCCGGCCTCCCAAAGCAGGGCGTGCAGTGGCTGGAGATTTAACAAGAGCTGCTGGCTGAATGGAGCGCACGCGCCCGAGGCACCTGCTGCCTGCCCGCTGTCGTTAATAGCCAATGCCGCACCCTGCAGATCGCCGTCGACCGTTTGGAGTTCCTTGACTTTGTTGTTGGTCCAGATAACGGGCTTGGCCTGGAGCACTTGTGGCGCGGGGCAGCCGGAATCGGTTTTGTTGTTCTCGGCGTATCCGGCGATCTGGCCCTGAATGTTCATTTCGTTTAATCCGCCGTTGGGGCCGCCAAGAGTGGGAAGTAGCGTCATCCCTTTTCCGAGTTGCCATACGAACGGAAGGCAGCTTCCTCCGTTGGTGGGCAGTCCGAACGCCTTGAAGCCGCAGAAATCTTCGCCGTTGGGATCTGCTGTAGAAATCTGGACCACACCAACAGCCTGTCCCCAGACATTTCCGCCAAAGGCGATGCTATTGGTTGTTCCCTGCCGGTACGAGCGGCCGATGTCGAAGTTGGTTTTGTTGAGCCAGAGCGCGGCGTGCATGACGCCGTTCTGTGCTTGAGCGGCCCCTGAGATCAACCCATTCCTAGTGATCGCGTAGGCCTGTCCGGGAGGCGCTCCGACTATGCCCAGGTCTGTTACGGTGTAGCGGACTTGGTCGTGGTTGTGTACTTGCGAGATCAAGGGGGATGGTGTAGCGAGGACTGCCAGCAAACTCAGCGTCCCGAGAGAGGCTAGAATCGTATGTCTCATTTCCGTTCTCCTTTGCGGTGGTGTGGCAGAGCGGGGCGAGTCGTCCCGTTCCGCGCTTTGCACGCGAGCAGAAGAACGCACATTGGCCGACCGGTCAAAGAAACTTGGCGTGAATTGCGCGTGAACTCGTAAGTCATTCAAGGAAAGGGGTTATCCCTGGGTCCGTAAACCGTTTGGCGCGTGCTAAACTCGCGTCCGGTTGCCGCTTTGGGGGGATGGGGTGGAAACGCCTGCCGGAACTGCTTATCAATTCGGCGCTTTTGAGGTGAACGCCGACTCTGGCGAACTCTTTAAACAGGGCAAACGAGTGCGGTTGCAGGAACAGCCTTTTCGTCTGCTGGTGGTTCTGCTTGAGAATGCCGGACAAGTCGTCACGCGAGAAGACCTGAAGACCCTTATCTGGGAGGGGACGACGTTTGTCGACTTCGACAGCAGCCTGCGCGTCGCCGTCCGGAAGTTGAGGGATGCGCTCGGAGACGACGCCGAAAATCCCCGTTACGTTGAAACGATTCCGAAGCGCGGCTACCGCTTTCTGGGGCCGGTGGTGCGGCCTGCTGCTAACAAGAATCACGCGGAGGAAATCAACGCTGCGGTCGTGGATCGTTCAGCGCGGGCAGCGTCCTCTTATAAATGGGTGTACATCGTTGGGCTTCTAGCGGCACTAGCTATCGCGGCCCTGGTATTCATCTACTCCTTTCGAACTCCTGGAGTTCTCACAGAAAAAGACACGGTAGTACTGGCTGACTTCCTGAACTCCACCGACGATCCCCTATTTGATGGGACGTTGCGTCAGGGGATGGAAGTCCAGCTGGAGCAATCGCCGTTCCTGAGCCTGATCTCCGAAGATCGCACACAGCAAGTGCTCCAATTGATGGGTAAGCCGGCGGACACCAAAATTACTACCCAGATCGCACGCGAGATCTGCGAGCGCACAGGAAGCACCGCCGTTTTGAGCGGCTCGATCTCGATGCTCGGGAGCAAGTATGTCCTTGGGATGAGTGCGACCGACTGCGACTCTGGGAAGGTGTTGGCGGAAGAGCAAGTGCAGGCGACGAAGGAGGAAGACGTCCTGGACGCACTCGGACGGGCAGCCAGCAAGTTTCGCGGACGGCTCGGCGAATCACTCGCGACGATTGAAAAGCACAACACGCCGCTCGCAGAGTCAAGCACGTCATCGCTGGAAGCTTTGAAGGCGTACAGCACCG
>PMUM01000007.1 GCA_003166855.1 Acidobacteriaceae bacterium
GAAGGTCCGAACATCGGCCTGATCTCGTCTCTGAGCTGCTACGCCCGCATCAACGACTACGGCTTCATCGAGTCGCCCTATCGCAAGATCAAGGGCGGACGCGTCATCGACTACGTCACCGTCGTCAACGTTGGCGACAGCGATCACAAAGTCGGCGACCACATGGAAAAGCATGAGATCGAGAAGATCAACAACGACTTGAGAGAGAAGCGGAAGAAGCCGGCGACGATTGAGCCGTTCTCCTTCTACCTTTCGGCCTGGGAGGAAGACCGTCACACCATCGCGCAGGCCAACGTGGAACTCGACGACAAGGGCAAGATCGTTGCCGAACTGGTCAACGCCCGTAAGGCCGGCAATTTTGTGCTGGTCAGCCGCGACGAAGTCGACTACGTCGACGTTAGTCCGAAGCAACTCGTTTCCGTCGCCGCCTCGCTGGTTCCGTTCCTCGAGCACGACGNNCGGTCGACTCCGAGCGCATCATTGTTCGAGTCGAGGGCGAGCACCATCCTACGCAGCTGTCGCGTGAAGTGGGAAGCGATATCTACCAGCTCACGAAGTTCAAGCGTTCCAACCAGAACACTTGCATCAACCAGAAGCCGGTGGTCAAGAAAGGTCAGCGCGTTCTGAAGGGCGAGATTATCGCTGACGGTCCTTGCACCGATCACGGCGAGTTGGCTCTGGGACGAAACGTCCTGGTCGCCTTCATGCCATGGCGCGGTTACAACTTCGAAGACGCAATCCTCGTCTCCGAGAAGATGGTGAAAGAGGATTACTACACCTCGCTTCACATCGAGGAGTACGAGATCGAAGCCCGCGACACCAAGCTCGGTCCTGAAGAAGTCACACGCGACATTCCAAACGTCAGCGAGTCCATGCTGCGCAATCTGGACGAAGCGGGCGTCATTCGTATCGGCGCCAGCATCAAGCAGGGCGACATTCTCGTCGGCAAAGTTACGCCGAAGGGTGAAACCCAGCTCACGCCGGAAGAGAAACTGCTGCGCGCGATCTTCGGCGAAAAAGCCGGCGACGTGCGCGATGCCTCCCTCTACTGCCCGCCGGGCATCGAGGGCGTCATCGTCGACGTGAAGATCTTCTCCCGCAAGGGCCAGGAAAAGGACGAGCGCGCGAAGGCCATCGAAGCTACGCAGATCGCGAAGTTGGAAAAGAACCTTTCGGACGAAATCCGGATTCTGACCGACGAGCGCCTCAAGCGCCTGGAGAACATCCTGGGCGGCAAGGAAGTGCAGGCCGACTTGCACGACGAGCGCACCAACAAGCGCCTTCTGACCAAGGGAAACCTGCTCACGCGTGACGAAATCGAGCGCATCTCTACCCGCAACCTGAAGCGCATTAAGTATGCCGATAAAGATCCGCGAGTGAACGAGCAGATCGACGAGATCGAAGAAATGACTTCTCGTCAGATCGACGTGCTCAAAAAGATCGTCAACGAGAAGAAAGAGAAACTCACCAAGGGCGACGAACTGCCGCCGGGCGTCATCAAGCTGGTCAAGGTCTACATCGCGATGAAGCGCAAGCTGAGTGTCGGTGACAAGATGGCCGGCCGTCACGGCAACAAGGGCGTCATTGCCCGCATTCTGCCGGAAGAGGACATGCCGTACCTCGAAGACGGAACTCCCGTGGAAATCGTGCTCAACCCGCTCGGAGTGCCTTCCCGTATGAACGTGGGACAGATTCTCGAAACCCACCTCGGATGGGCTGGCTTCGTGCTCGGCGAGAAGATCACGCAACTGCTCAAGGAAAACACGCGGACCGAAGCGATCCGTCGCGAGTTGAAGGCGTTGTTCAAAGACTCGCAACTGTCTGACATCATTTCCGACATGAGCGAAGAGGAACTGGAATCCGTGGCGCCAACCCTGGCGAAGGGCGTGTTCATGGGCTCCCCAGTATTCGATGGCGCGAAGGAAGGCGAGATCAAGGCGCTGCTCGAACACGCCGGTCTGCCGACCTCCGGCAAGACGACTCTTCACGACGGCATGACAGGCGAGAAGTTCGAACAGCCGGTCACCGTCGGCTACATCTACATGCTGAAGCNNAGTTCGGCGGACAGCGTTTCGGAGAAATGGAAGTCTGGGCGCTGGAAGCGTATGGCGCAGCGTTCATCCTGCAGGAGTTGCTGACGGCGAAGTCCGACGACGTATACGGCCGCACCAAGATTTACGAGGCCATCGTCAAAGGCGAAGCCGCCATGGAGCCCGGCGTACCCGAATCGTTCAACGTGCTGATCCGCGAGTTGCAGTCGCTCTGCCTCGATGTGGAATTGATCAAGGCAGGCGAGAAAAAGCCCACGGCCAGCGCTGCAGCAGATTAAGTAGCGCCGCCGTCCCGGCGGCTGTCGTGGCGGGCCGCCACAGCCGGCCGGCGACTGGCGCTACAAAGTTCTTGAATTACGGCCACTGCGGCATACGAGCTCAATGCCGCATGAAAAGGCGAAAGGTTCACTCGGTCCTAACTGAGTACTGGGTACCGAGTACTGAGAACTGGCTTACGAGCTCCGTCAGCGGACACGTCAGAACCGCAGGAAGCGGAGGACCACCTTGTTTCGTTCGAGCCCTTTCGAAATGGCAAATGTGATTGCGGACTTCGACGCCATCCGTATCAGTCTGGCGTCTCCGGAAAAAATCCGGAGCTGGTCGCACGGCGAAGTCACAAAACCCGAGACCATTAACTACCGCACCTTCAAGCCGGAGCGCGACGGGTTGTTCTGCGCGCGCATCTTTGGCCCGGTAACGGACTGGGAGTGCCTCTGCGGCANNGTGTGGTTCTTCAAGGGACTGCCCAGCCGCATCGGCCACCTGCTCGACATCTCGCTGCGTGATCTTGAGTCCGTGCTTTATTTCGAAGCCTACGTCGTGGTCGAACCCGGCGACGCTCCCGTGAAAGAGCGCGAGGTCATCAAAGACGAAGCCAAGTTCCGCGAACTCGATCAACAGTACCGTCCGGCCGGATTCAAGGCGATGATGGGCGCTGAGGCGATCAAAGAACTGCTCAAGCGCGTCGACATCGACGGGCTTTCCGTCGAACTGCGCGAGAAGATGAAGAATGAGAGCTCGCTGCAGAAGCGGCTCAAGTACGCCAAGCGCTTGAAAGTCGTTGAGGCCTTCCGCAAGAGCGGCAACAAGCCGCACTGGATGATCCTCGACGTCATCCCGGTCATTCCACCGGAGCTCCGCCCCCTGGTTCCACTTGATGGCGGCCGCTTCGCCACGTCCGACTTGAACGATCTCTATCGCCGCG
>PMUM01000372.1 GCA_003166855.1 Acidobacteriaceae bacterium
TACAGCGTGCGCGGCCGCGATCTCGGCAGCACCGTCCACCAGGCAATCGACGAGGTCGCCCGCAAAGTCTCATTTCCCGAGGGCTACCACCTCGACTGGACC
This sequence comes from Acidobacteriaceae bacterium, assembly GCA_003166855.1. Classification (GTDB taxonomy): domain Bacteria; phylum Acidobacteriota; class Terriglobia; order Terriglobales; family Acidobacteriaceae; genus Sulfotelmatobacter. The sequence goes on from PMUM01000372.1 coordinate 103, forward strand.
GGCGAGTATGAGAGCCAGCAGCGCGCCAACCGGCGCCTCGCCTTCATCGTTCCGATCACGCTTCTTCTGATGGCGTTCATCCTCTATTCGGCGTTCAGTTCGTGGAAGTGGGTCTTCCTGATTCTTGCCGTTGTCTCGCTTTCCCCCATGGGCGGATTTCTCAGCCTCCTCATCACCGGAACGCATTTCAGCGTGTCGTCCGGCCTCGGATTTCTGGCCCTGATCGGCGTCTCAGTCCAGACGGGCGTGATCATGGTGGAGTACATCAACCAACTCAGAGTGCGCGGCCGGACCGTTCGCGAGGCGGCCGAAGAAGGTGCAAGTCTCCGGCTCCGGCCCATCATGATGACCATGCTGGTCGCCACGCTTGGCCTCCTGCCGGCGGCCATGTCCCATGACATCGGTTCCGATTCCCAGCGCCCATTCGCCATCGTGATCGTCGGCGGCCTCACCTTCGAGTTGCTGATCAGTGTCTTCCTTCTGCCGGCGTTGTATTGCTGCATTGCTCGTACCGGAGACCGCCTGCCTCCAGCGGAGGCCCGGTTCCTGGAAGAAGGCGAACATGTCGACTAGAGCCAGCCGGGGCGAACCCTTGCCACAAGATCCCATCGAGGATGACTTCGCGACAACCCGCGATGCCCACGATCGTCTCTCTTTGCGGCCGCGTGATGCACTCGCAGGTGCCATCGCGATGATTGCGATCGCTTCGGGAGTCCTGATCATTGCCGGCATGTCGCACTCCGGAGACGAAAGAACAGTGGTGAGCCGTATGCTGTCGACCGTTGTGCTCCTCTTCGCGCCGTCCATCCTCGCGGCCCTGTACTCTATCTTCTTCGAGAGATCCAAGATCTACGGCATCGTCGACCTGCTGCTTTCCGGCCTCGTGATCCTGAAGCTGCCCTTTACCTGGTATTGGCTGAGGCTGTACCTGCCGGTGGCTTGTGCGTTCGCGGTCCTTTGCGCGGCAGTGTGGGCGTTAGAGCAGAGAGGAAGACAATAAGCCGGAGGAGTCTTTACGAGAGAACCACTTCGCCGCCCGCCACAACCCGATTGCGGCCCTGTCCCTTGGCCTGGAACATTCTCTCGTCCGCCAGGGCGAATAATTCCGCGGCATTCTCTCCATCCTCCGGAAAGCTGGCCAAGCCTGCGCTGATCGTTACCTGCACCTTCTCTTTTGACGTGGCCACTGAAATCGGAGTGTTGGCCACCGACTCGCGTAGCAATTCCAGCTTCTGTTGTGCCGCCGCCATGTCGGTCTCTGGAAGGATCACGACGAATTCTTCTCCACCATAGCGTCCCGCAGTGTCGCTTTGCCGGAACGTGTCATGCAGCAGCGCGCCGATCTTCTGCAATGCGAGATCCCCAGCCTGGTGACCGTGCGTATCGTTGAGCAGCTTGAAGCGATCGGCGTCAATCACGGCAATGGTGAGCACCTTGTCGTAGCGCCGCGCCCGGCTGAGTTCGACCGCGAAGCGGTCGTCCACGTATCCCCTGCTGAACAAACCGGTCAACGGATCCCGGGTCGCCAGTTGCAGAAGCCTTTGGCTCCGCGAAACCAGCGCCAGGCTGAGCGCTGACGCGGTCATCATGATGATCAGCCGTGAGATTTGTGCCGACCAGCTGAACAACCCGTAGGGGTAGGGTGAATACTTCACGTTGTTCAGATCCCAGTGATGAGCCGCGAAGTACACGATCGCGAAATACTGCCCAAACGCCAGCAAACCGGTGGTGATGCAGACCCGCTTGTCGTAACGCAGGCTGGTCGCCCCGATCACCAGAAAATATCCTTCGAATACGACCTTACTGTTTACCGCAGTATGCGGCTCATTCATGAAAAGAAAAAGAGCCAGCGCGCTGCTCACCAGAGTGACGTCAAAACTGGTGCTGACAAAACTGAACCACGAAGGGTTGTACTCGCGGGAGATCAGGAAATAGACGGTGAGCGCAACCAGAAATGTCGTGGCAGTAAGGCTGACGCCGACGATAGCTTCCTTGGGCTCCACCGGGAAGAACAATGAATCGATGACAGGGATCACCAGCAGCAGAGTAGCCAGGCCGAGGCGAACCTTAGCCACCAGCAATTCCCCGGCGACGGCCGCTCGCGCGAGAACGGGGTCAGGGCGCGACCATAGTGATGCCACGGATTTTCGGAAGCGAAACTTCATCGGGGAGTTTACTTCGCGGCCTGCGCCTGATCGGGATTCAACCCCGAAAGGCAGTTGGACTAGCATAAGCGCAGACGCCCTCCGGGGCAACGGCAATCCCTCAGGCGTACCAAGAAAGCAAAACCGCGCGCGAGCCTTGGTTCGCTGAATATTTACGATGCGACGGTATGCCGAAGGGTTTCCTGGGCGCGCCCTAGTTCATGTCGCCGAGGGAGCAGGCGCCGGGGCCCCGGGGATCGCCGCAGGATCCGCAGGCGCCGCGGGCTGGGGATGCCGAAGGCGCCGAGCCCTTTGCCGAGACCGCGAAGACCGACAGCTGCGGTTCCAGTTTCTTGGCGTGGCATTTCGGGCACTCGGCTTTTTCCTTGCCGTAGACGAGCGCTTCAAACTGGTGATGGCATTCCTTGCAGATGTACTCGAAGATGGGCATGGGCGACTCCAGTTCCTATTAGAATCAATTTGTGCCCAGTTCGCAAACTCCAGGCCCTCCGAGTCAAGCTGTGTGGACGGCCCGTGCGCCGTTCCGGGCACGGCGTTGGCTCGGCGGCGGCCATGTGCAGACCATTGCCAGCTTTCTGCTCCCCCGCAAAATTAAACTGCCCCCGGCGGAAGAGCGTCTCGTCGAGGTCGCACCCGGCATCAAGGTGCGCTGCTGGTGCTACTGGCACGGGCAGGATCGTACCATGCCGCTGACGTTAATTGTCGTCCACGGCCTCGAAGGCTCTTCCGATTCGCAGTACATGCTGGGCGTAGCGCGCAATGGCCTGGCGGCAGGCATGAACGTCGTCCTCATGAACCAGCGCAACTGCGGCGGCATGGATCACTTCGCGCCCACGCTCTACAACTCCAGCCTGTCCGGCGACGTGGCCGCAGTGGTGCGCAGCGTCCTCGAGAACGACGCCGTCTCGCGCTTCGCTCTAATCGGATTTTCTATGGGCGGGAACCTGGTCCTGAAACTTGCCGGAGAATGGGGATCCGACCCTCCCCCGCAGTTTCGCGCTGTAGCCGCCGTCTGTCCCGCGATGGACCTGGCAGCCTCCGCCGACGCGCTGCATGAGCCCGCCAACCGTATCTATGAGTATTACTTCCTGATGCAGTTGTTCCGCAGGTTGCGGCGCAAGGCCCGCCTCTTCCCCGGGAAGTTCGACGTATCGCGCCTGCGCGGCATCACCAGCCTGCGGATGTTCGACGACCGCATTACCGCCTACTACTGCGGATTTACCGGCGCCGACGACTACTACGCCCGTGCCGCGGCGGCCAACGTGGTCGATCGCATTTCAGTCCCGGCGCTGGTCATCCACGCGGCCAACGATCCCTTCATCCGCGTGCAACTCGAAACCCTGCACCGCATTGCCGCCAATCCAAACATCACGTACATCGAGACGGCCGACGGCGGCCACTGCGCCTTCCTCGGCGAACGCAACGGCAACTATAACGGCGATCCGGCCGACGACGGGCGCTGGGCCGAGCGCGAAGTGGTGGATTTTGCGCGGAAATTCGCGTGAGAGAAGTTTGCGCGGGAGATGACTTTAACTTGCCTGGGCCGGTGAACGATGCAGCCACGGCATCAGCTCCACTCCGCGCCCCTTCGTCTTCGTGCGAACGTAAGCCGCCGCCAGCATCGCCAAGGTAATCACCGCCAGCCCTGCTGAGGCCCCGCCAATCCCCATCCTGTGCTTCGGCAGAATCGATACGCGCCCGTACACGAATTCAATGTGCACCCAATACACCAGCAGTGACGCCTGTCCCAACTGGATCAGCGGGCTGAATCCCCACTGCCCCGCACCCCAGCGGCACCAGCTGTAGCTCCCCGCCAGAATCACCAGCAACATCCCCACCCGGATCAGAAAGAAACTCGGGCTGGTGTGCCAGTAATCGTCGACGGCATAGAACTGCCGCGGTTGCCGGTCGAGCCAGCGCGCGAATTCGATCAGCACCGCGCCCGCCAGTCCGATCGAGATAAATGCCCTCCACTCCAGTGTCTTTGCCCACTGACTTTGCAGGATGAATCCCACCGCCAGTCCTGCAAACGCGAACCCCGTCCACGGAAAAACAGGGAAGAGTCCCGCCTGCGGAACGCCGAGGTTGTGCACGCCATCCACGTAAGACTCCAACGGCCACGGAAGCCATGTCGGACGCCATGTAGTCCACAGAGGCGGGCTCAGCAGCGAGATCAGCAACGCAGTCCCGCCAGCAGCCAGGACTAGAGCCAGTCGCCCGTGCGCAGAATGCGCAGAATATGTGGGGACGGGCGCCTTCGCCCGTCCCGCCGGGCGCAGCCCGGCTAGGGAGACCCACGCCAGCACCGCCCAGCACATCACCCCCATCAGCATCATCGACAGCCCAATCGTATTCAGCACGTCCACCCGCAGCAGATCACTCTTCGGCGCCCATCCCCAGGCGATCACATACTCCTGCAGCCGAAACAGCAGTCCGTACACAAAAATCTCCGCCCCGCGCGCAATGGTCGTGCGTGCAATCTGCGCCGCCGGAACGTCCTTCCGCCACAGCTTCTCCGTGACCAGCGCAAACGAAATCCCGGCCAGAAACAAAAACAGCGGCGCCGGAAACGTCCCCCCCAGCTGCGAATACATGAAAAACCGGCTCTGCCTCGCCTGAGGGCTAAGCCACGAATCGTAGCAATGCGTCTGGAACATCAGCACGCAGGCCAGCCCTCGCATCCAATCAATGTACGCAAGCCGGGATTTGGCGCTGTCTGGCAGGGTCATGCGCAGTTTGCGATTCGCACCGCAGTATACGGCAGCGCACCGCGGATTCCGTGTTTTTCAGGCTAGGATGCTCCGTAACACCGTGTCTCGCCGGTTCCACCGCGAATTCTCCGTGGAACGTGGCAAGGGCTGAATTTTGAACGACGAATCTTTGTTAACTTTGTGTCTCCGATACAACCTTCTATGCAACTGTCTTGATCGAATAGGGGACTACCCGTTATAAGCTTAGAAAGCAAACAGTTCCGCCGACCGGCCCCGGAGCCTCCATGCGAACCCTGAAGTCGTTGTTGCCCGCGCTCGTGATTGCCAGCCTTCTCTCCAGCTTGAGCTACGCCGCCGCTCCCGACCGCATCTCCGGCGCGCTGACCGGTGGCCAGACCGTCCCCCTCAGAGGCAACGTGCACCACAAAGCGCTGCCACAGTACGATCAGGGGCCTGCTGACCCGTCCCTGCGGTTAGGCTATATGACCCTGCTGACCGTGCCTTCGCCCAGCCAGCAGAAGGCTCTGAACCAACTTCTGGCGGAGCAACAGGATCGCAACTCGCCGAACTACCACAAATGGCTGACTGCTGAGCAGTGGGCCGACCGGTTCGGCTTGAGCCACGGCGACGTGCAGAAGCTCACGGAATGGCTCAAATCGCAGGGTTTCACGGTACAGAGCGTCGCGCACGGCCGCAACTGGATCACTTTCGGTGGCACAGCGGCACAAGTGCAAAACGCCTTTGGAATCGAGATGCACCGCTACAAAGTCGATGGCGAAATGCATGTGGCGAACGCGACCCCGCCAAGAATTCCGGCGGCGCTTTCTGGAATCGTGACTGGCGTTCGTGGGTTGGATGATTTCTATTTGAAACCCCATGCAGTCAAGAACGTCCGGGCAGCCCTTGCTGCACGACCCAACTATTACGATCCAATCTTTCCGCTCCCTTCGCCCCAGAATTTCCTTGCCCCTGGCGATATCGCTACGATGTACGACATTAACGCCCTTTACAAGGCTACTCCGACAGCGATCGACGGTACTGGCGAAAAACTGGTCATCGCGGGCCAAACAGACATCTACCTGGCGGATGTCAACTATTTCCGCGGAGCGTTCGGTCTATCGCAGATCACAGGTTGCTCAAGCAATTCCTCAACCGGCGTGGTCATCGCACCGTGCAACGCCACCAATTTTCAATACGTGCTGCTGTTGCCAACGGGCTTTAGCGATCCCCTGACCCCGTCGCTCGGTGATTTGACTGAAGCTGATCTTGACATTGAGTGGTCCGGTGCGGTTGCCCGCAATGCGCAAATCATCTACGTGAACGCACCTGCGTTTTATAGCGGCTCTACCTACCTCGGCGGCGGCGTGTGGAACGCATGGTATTACGCCGTCGACAACCAGGGCACCCTCGGCGAGACCGTCATCAGCCTCAGCTACGGCAACTGTGAGTTCAACGATAACAACGTTCTGACCTCAACCGGACAGCCTGGGCCGGATGAAGTCGAACTCATGAAGGCGAATAGCGAAGGCATTACCTTCCTGAATTCCAGCGGCGACAGCGGCGCAGCGGAGTGTGACTCATCCACAAATACTTCGACCAGTCCGGCTAACCTGGCTGTGGGTGGGATCGCGGTGAGTTATCCCGCGAGCAGCCCCGAAGTCACCGGAGTGGGTGGAACAGCGCTAACCTTTCCTGCGGGTCTTTTGAGCCCCTATTGGGGGACGACGAACGGTGGCGATGGAGGCTCGGCGCAAAATGCTCCCCTTCCCGAAACCGCGTGGAATGATGACGAAGAGCTTGCCACCGCGTATGGCGGCACTGCGGCGTCGATACAGTCGAGCTATGCCATTGTGTCGACGGGGGGCGGGCCCAGCAACTGCGCGCAGCAGACCTCCGACAACTCGAATTGCGTTTCCGGCTTCGGTCGGCCCGGATGGCAAAATGTTACTATTTCCGGTCAAGCGAGCACCCGATTCAGCCCGGATGTTTCCCTGGCTGGCTCGCCGAACTTTCCTGGCTACATCTTCTGTACTCCACAGAGTGCATGGATCAGTGGGTCCACTAACTCCGCCAGCACTTGCGCTTCTGGAATCCCTGCTGCTCTCTCTCTTACCGACTCCTCAAACAACCCTGCCCCATCTCTCGTTGGCGGGACATCAGCTTCCACGCCTGCGATGGCCGGCATCGTGATCTTGCTCAATCAGTACCTGGGCGCTCACGGTTTGGGAAATATCAATCCGACGTTGTACGGCCTGGCTGCTACTCCATCACTCGGGGTATTTCACCCGGTCACGACCGGGAACAACAACGTGTATTGCGAGGTCGGCCAGCCAGTAGCGCCATGGCCTACGGCGCTCCAGTGCCCGTCGGCCGGAGTATTTGGGTATAGTGCCACCGCCTTCGACGCGACGACCAGCTACAACGTCGTGACCGGTCTCGGATCCGTGGATGCCAACAACCTTGTACTCAAATGGAACTCGGCCCCGGCTTCGCCGGACTTCACCCTTGCTCCGATCTTGTCAACCCTCCAAGTCACGCAAGGTGGGACTGTTAATGCCACCATCAATGTCCAGTTAGCGAGCGGCTTCCCCGGAATGATCACCTTCTCTTGCCCTGACCCGCCGACGTCCGGAACCTGCACCGCGCCACCAAACACCAATGTGTCAGGGCAGGTGAGTTTTGCCATCCAAACCGCGGCTCCGACGGCTGAGTTGCAACGGCCCTCCCTCCGCGGTACACGCATCTTCTACGCGGCACTGCTCCCAGGGTTGTTCGGGATCATGTTTACGCTCGGTTCCCGCAAACGCTCGCTACGTGGCATGCGCCTGCTGGGACTGATCGTAGTTCTGGGATGCTCCACGCTGTGGCTGGCATCTTGCGGCGGCAGCAGCAGCAGCGGTAACCCAGGGAATCAGGGAACACCGAAGGGCACTTACACGGTCAGCGTGACCGGAACTTCAGGCACTTCGACCGCTACCACCAGTTTCACAATCGTTGTGCAATAACGCCGCACGCCAGCAAGCCTCAGGCGCTCCGCTCATCCCGGAGCGCCTTCTCTTTCTGTCAACAGTTTGTGGGAAATGCCCGTGTGAGACTGAGCCGGTGTGGGACTGAGTTTGTGTGGGACGGACACTCCTGTCCGTCCAGGTTTTGACTTTGCCTCTGACTTTCGAAGTATGTGGCGCGGACCTGCCCTGAGCGAGGCCGAAGGGACCCCCGCCCGCGTCTCGCCACGACCCGACAACTAGAAGCAACGCGAACACGTACCAAGGGAAGGCCCCGACCTCAGAGGTTCCGGAAGAATTACAAACGCGTGCACGAACGTGGAAGAGCGGTCCTTCCAGGGCCGCGGAAAGGCTCGTATGGTTCCCCTTTACCTCCGGCCCCTACCTACGCCCGGCCGGGCCCTTCAGCAATTCCCAGGCTTCCATGAACCGCTCGTACTTGTGCCCCTTCTTATGCGGCGACAACCATATATTCCCCTTCAACCTCGTCGCCACCCGCGCCGGAACGATGTACCACACATTCTCCGGGATCACGTACGCCGCCAGAAAATCAATCTGCCGGACCGTGTAAGGCCGCTGATCGTTGTCCGGCCGCGTGTTGCAAACATAGGAGTGCCCGACTTTATAAATCGTCGACTTGACTTGCACCCGCATGTACTGCCCTCCCCACTCCACGCCGACGTCATAGCGCGACGACTCGCCCCACGGCCTCACCAGCCCGAAGCCCATCTCCTTGACTCGCGCCATGAACACCAACTCGGCCCATTCTCCCCGCAGCTTGTGATTCTTGATTCGTGCTCCCAAACACACCATCGAAACATCCTCCAAAACACTTATTTTTGCCCACAACGACGGGCGCGGCCCGTGAAGGCCGCGCCCGTGGTCATCGAGTTTTTTGTCCATTGTATTCTTTCATCCAAGTCAAGCAGTTGCCACCAAAATCACAAAATTTTCGAATCGTCATTCCCATTTTGGGAATCCACGCCCTGCCGTGTGGGAGTGATATGACCATGTAGGACCGATATGTCCGTGTGGGACGGACACTCATGTCCGTCGCTTTTGACTGTAGATGTTGACCTGAGGGCCCCACCCACTCAAGCTGGCCTGACACCAGCCGCGGAGCGGCGAAAGAACTTAGCCCAGCGCTTCAGCGCTGGGTCTGTGCGTGAAGTAGTCAATGAGTCCCGGAGGGACGGCACAACAACTACTCGTCATCGTGCCTTGGCATCCTCCGCACAACGAAGACTCGGGAAGGGCACGAGTTCACTCGTGCTGCAACAATCCATGAAAGATTCCGGCTTTAACCGCTGAGGTTCGCCTTCTCCCCGCCAATCGAGCCGCCTCTTTGCCTTCCCGTCCTCCCATCTGCGAAACTGACGATGATCCTCGAGTCAGGAACTGAGTACTGAGTACCGAGTACTGAGAACCGGGAACTCCCCCATGGGCCGCATCCACGTACTCTCGGAAACCGTCGCCAACCAGATCGCCGCCGGCGAGGTTGTGGAGCGCCCAGCGTCCGTGGTCAAGGAGATGCTGGAGAACTCCCTCGACGCCGGCGCCACCCGCATCAAGATCAGCGTCGAGGCTGGCGGAAAGAAGCTGATCCAGATCACCGACAACGGATGCGGCATGGTCCGCGACGACGCCATGCTCGCCTTCGAGCGTCACGCCACGTCGAAAATCAAGAACGCCGAAGACCTCCTGAGCGTCGCCACCCTCGGATTCCGTGGCGAAGCCCTGCCCTCGATCGCCTCGGTGTCGCGCCTGCGTCTGGAAACGCGCGCAGCCGAAGAACCCGCTGGCACGGTCGTCGAAATCAACGGCGGAAAAATCGCCCGCGTCGAAGAAGCCGGCCTGCCCTTGGGAACTTCCATCACCGTCCGCGACCTTTTCTTCAACGTCCCCGCGCGCAAGAAATTTCTCAAGGCCGAGTCGACCGAGTTGTCGCACATCGCGTCCCTGGTCACGCACTACGCGCTGGCTCATCCCGAGAAACATTTCGAGTTGCACTCGGCGGCGAACGCCATGCTGGTCGCCCCTCCGGTCGCGGGATACAGCGAGCGCGTCTACCAGGTCTTCGGCAAGGAAACGCTCGACCAGTTGATCCCTATAGCGGCGCGCCAGGCGCTCGAGCGCATAGGCCTGCCGCAGCCCCCTCCGTGGCGACGCAAAGAAGAAGAGGATGGCGAGGAGAGCGCGCCCAAAGAGCTGGGCGAAATGCACCTCCACGGCTTCGTCTCAAAGCCCGAAATCCAAAAGCTGAACCGCAATTCCATTTTCGTCTTCGTCAACGGACGCCTCATCCGCGACCGCCTGGTGCAGCACGCGCTCACCGAGGCCTATCGCAATATCATTCCGCCCACCGTCTATCCGGTCGTCCTGCTGTTTCTGGAAATGCCGGCGGCCGAGGTCGATGTGAATGTGCATCCCTCAAAAACCGAAGTCCGCTTCCGCCAGCAGAGCGTAATGCACGACTTCGTTCGCGACTCGGTCCGCGCCGCGCTGATGAAAGCCCGCCCCGTGCCGCAGTTCGTGACCGAGATGCGAGCCCACGCCACCGCCAGCCAATCGCTAACGCCCGGAGCGATGACGCCCGGTGCCCTGACTCCCGGAGCGCACGATTGGGAACCCGCGTCCGTCGTGGCATCCGCAGCCGATATTCCAGCCAACTGGCCAGCGACGTATGATCCCGCAGCCAACGGAGGCTTCGCGCTGCAAGCCCCCGCGCCCCCGCCAATTTCCCAGCGCTTCCAGTTCGAAGGCGGAATCGCCGTCGAAGCGAATGCCGGGATCCCAGTCGCCCGCGGTCTGGACGCGATTCCCGATAACGGCTGCGCACCAGCGTTGGATGTCAGCGAAGAAGAGCCCACACTCTCATCGCTCGGCACGCTGAAGCCGCTAGGCCAAATTCGAAATTCCTTCATCCTCGCAGTCAACGAAGACGGCCTCTGGATCGTCGACCAGCACGTAGCCCACGAGCGAGTGTTATTCGAACGCGTTCTGAAGCAGCGAGCCGTGCAAAAAGTCGAAAGCCAGCGCCTGCTGATGCCGATCGTCCTGGAGTTATCTCCCGCGCAGCAGGCGGTATTCACCGAAATCTCCGACGAACTTCAGCACAATGGATTCGAAGCCGAACCCTTCGGCGCGCGCAGCGTGGCGGTGAAAATCGCTCCCGCCGGAGTGGACGCGGCCGCCGTCGAGCACATGCTGCACGAATTGCTCGACCAGTTCTCCCGCGAAGAGCAGTCGCTGAACCTGGAAAAAATTCGCGCCCGCATCGCTGCGTCAATCGCCTGTCACGCCGCCATCAAAGTAAACATGCCCTTGGAGCGAAACAAAATGGAATGGCTCCTCGCAGAACTAGCCAAAACCGACCACCCAATGTCCTGTCCTCACGGCAGGCCGGTGGTTCTGAGGTATTCTGTGAAGGACATTCAGAAGGCGTTTAAGCGAATCTAGCTCTCAGCTGTCAGCTTTCAGCAAAACGGAGCCAGCTGTAACTGAGAGCTGACGGCTGATAGCTGACAGCTGTTCTTATGACGGATCTGGAATTACAACAACTGCGGCGCGAGAAGTGGCGGCTGGATGGGAAGCCCATTCGGACGATCGAGCAGGCGCGCGCTTTTCTCGAAGAGGTGGGCTTCTGCCTGATGTACCCCAAGCGGCCGGCGCTACTGGTGCCGACGTTTATTGGCGCGTTTGTCGGTTCGGAAGATCGCTTGCCCGGGTGGCAGCATGCATTCAAAGATCCGCGGGCGGCCGAGGCGACGGAACTGATGGTGCGGTTGCTACGTGAGCGCACCGCGTTCGAAGCCAATCTGTTCGACGAGAACAACGGATTCCTCGTCCCGGCGTCGGTGTTTCCTTATTTTTATGCGTTGATTGGCGAGCGCAATCCCAAGCAGGCGCCGAAAGCGGGTTCGCGGTCGCCCTACTCTGTGCTGGCCTGCGATGCTTTCGAGTTGATCCGCCGCGACGGGCCCATTTCAAAGCAGAAGATGCAGGAAGTGCTGGGCGGAAGCGTATCGTTTCCGGCACTCGATGGCGCGCTCGGCGAGTTGTGGTCGAAGCTCCGCATCACGCGCGTGGATTACAAGGCCAGCGAAGGCTCGGTGTGGGACGTCCTCTACCGCTGGGCCCCAGACGCGGTGAAAGAAGGCGTGGGCCTTTCGGTGCAAGAGGCGCTGACCGCGCTGCTCTCGAAGTATATAGACTGCGTCATCGCGATCGAACAGGCGGACCTCGAAATCTTCTTCGGAAACTTCATCGCGCGCTCGAAGGTGAAGGATGCCGTCAACGCCTTGCTGGCCGCCCGCGAACTAAGCTTCGTGCACGTAAACGGACAATCGATGCTGCAGATTACGCCAGAGAAAGTTGTGGTGACTCCAGTCGCCGTTACGCCGAGAATCTCTAGACGCTAAATAATCCAACCGTGCCAGGCGATTCCAATCCCAACCTCTATCGCGGACGACTCGCGCCTTCCCCGACCGGCCTGTTGCACCTCGGTCATGCCCGGACTTTCTGGACGGCGGCGCAGCGTGCCGCTGACCACCACGGCCAATTGATTCTCCGCAACGAAGACCTGGATTCGCAGCGCTGCCGTCCTGAGTACGTGGAGGCAATGCTCGAAGACCTGTGCTGGCTCGGGATCGACTGGGTCGAGGGCCCGGACTGCGGCGGACCCACAGGTCCCTACGCCCAGAGCGAGCGGCGTACGCATTACCTCGAAGCGTGGAAGAAACTGCGCGATCTGGGCTTGATCTATCCGTGCACTTGCTCGCGAAAGGACGTGGCGCAATCCGCGGGAGCCCCGAATGACCTCGACGATGAGCCCGTCTATCCGGGGAAATGCCGGCCGCCGGAAGAGCGGCGGAGCTCCGCTCCGCCTGACCGGGTCGAAGACCCGGTCCCACAAGGGCAAAACGAGCCTGCGGGCGTGAACTGACGGTTTCGCGTCCCCGACGGGGAGGAGATCTCGTTCAACGATCGTCATCTCGGGCCGCAGCGGATGATCGCGGGGCGAGATTTCGGAGACTTCATCGTGTGGCGCCGCGACGATGTCCCGGCCTATCAACTCGCTGTCGTGGTCGACGATGCCGCGATGCGCATCACCGAAGTCGTGCGCGGCGCCGACTTACTGAAGTCGACGGCGCGCCAGCTTCTCTTGTTCCGCGCGCTCGGGCTCTCCGCGCCGGATTATTATCACTGCGACTTGATGCGAGATGAAAATGGCGTGCGGCTGGCCAAGCGCCACGATTCGTTGAGCATCCGCAAGCTGCGCGAATTCGGATGGACGCCAGAGCAGGTAAGAGCGGGCGAGATTTCATGTGTTTGATGTATGTGGGACCGGGTCTCAGACCCGGTCATGCGGAGCGAAGCTCCGCTCGGTTTCGCCGTTTCGACTCGCTCATGGCAGCCTTTCGCGAGACGGCCGAGGCGGCTGTCTCCACATGAGTTAGCGAGCTGTCCGCATATTCTGACCGTGTACAATCGTTAGCTTCGCATGAATGACAGAACGCAAGCAGACAGCACTCCCCGCAAGCTGACGATCGCCATTGATGGCCCCGCCGGAGCGGGCAAGAGCACGATCGCCTCGCGCCTGGCGCGCAAGTTGGGATACGTGAACCTGGAGAGCGGCGCGATGTATCGTGCCCTGGCGCTGAAGGCCATCGACCGCGACGCTTCCTTCGACGACGAAGATGCGCTGGTTAAACTGGCCGAAAACTCGCGCATTCAACTCGAGCCCACGTTTGGTGGAAACCGCACGCTGCTCGATGGCAAGGACGTGTCGTCCCGCATTCGCGAGCGCGATGTGACGGAGGCCGCTTCCCGCATCTCCATCCATCCCAAGGTTCGCGAGTGGATGGTCGCCCGCCAGCGCGAAATGGGCGCGGGGGGCGGCGTAGTGATGGAAGGCCGTGATATCGGCACGCAGGTTTTTCCCCACGCCGATTTGAAGATCTTTTTGGACGCAGATCCCGTGGTGCGCGAGCAGCGTCGTATGGAGCAGCAGAAAATCAAAGGCGACGTGGCCGCGAGCGTGGCGGCAGAACTGCGTGAGCGCGACCGCCGCGATCGCACGCGGACAGCGTCTCCCTTGGTAGCGGCATCCGATGCCGTAGTGATCAACTCGACCGCGTTGAGTGAGGATGAGGTGCTGGCGAAGGTCGAGGAACTGGTCAGAGAAAAGAGCTAAAAAGTTTCAAGGTTTCAGGGTTTCAAAGTTTCGAGGTGATCGCGCACATCAGTGGCTTTTGACCTTGAACTCTGAAACTCTGAAACCTTGAAACCT
>PMUM01000329.1 GCA_003166855.1 Acidobacteriaceae bacterium
TGGGTGCCGAGAACGTACACGAAGTTCCCATACGGATCCACGGCCAAAGGCCCCGCATTGATGGTGCTTCCCGCAAGGCTGAAGGGCGATCCTGCCACTGCCACAAGACTGCCATCCGGAGTCTGCGGGCAGAGTGTCGAAGACTGGTTTGGGCCGCCGTTACAGATCGTGTACGCACTGACTCTTTCAGTGAGACTGCCACTCACATACACGAACCGGTTGCACGGGTCCACCGCGATGCCCACTGGCGACGCCTCGGCCGCAAACGATGGTTCCTGAGGGAGAACTGTTGGATTCGTCAAAACACCCGACGTGGTATTCACCGCGAACTCAAATACCTGGTTCCCCACGTTGTCCACCGCATACAGGTATTGCGATGTCGGGGGATTCAGTCCCACGGTCGAGCACACCGAGTTCTGCACACCGTTGAGACCGATCGCAGGAAACACGGTCGGTGTCGGCGCGACGCTGATGATGTCCAGAACCGATTGCGAAGAAGTCATCGGAAGGGGCGATGTGAAGAATGGTGACCCCGCTACTTCCGTCAGGCCCCCGCCGCTCCCGATGGCAAACACCGACACCGCTCCCGGAACGTACCGCGGAGGAGTGTTCGTGTCCGTCGTCGTCCGGTCTGCAACAAACAGGAACTTTCCAGCCGGATCCATCACCATCATGCCCGGAACCACAGGTACCTGCTCGGTGCTTGTGCTCGGCTCGCAACCCGTTGCAGGAGGAGGAAACGGCACGCATGGCGTAACGGTTTCCTGATTAAACGGCACCTGCTGCCCGGACGGCGACGTCGTCCCGTCGGAGTTGATCTTGAACGCAAGAATGCCTGTGGTGCTCTTGACTGTGGCGGTGTCACACGACGTATTCGCGTTGATGATCGTGTACGCGTAAGGTCCCTTCGGCTCCACCACAATCGACGACGGGATGCCGTTCAGAACACAAGTCTGACCCGACGTATCCGCGGGCGTGTTGCTGATTGCCGCACTCCCGCCGTTGTTCAGATTGAAACTGAAAGTCTCGATCAGCCCGGAGCCTTGACTCCCCACCAGCACTAACCCGTCGGACGAAGCGTTGTAGCTGCTGCCGCACGCCACCAGCACTCCGATTGACACCAGCACCACTACCCCGAGCAGCCACGCAAATCGTTTCGACATTCTCTGGTTGATCTCCATATATATGTGAGGTTTAAAGGTGCACACACCCTCGGCGCCCCGCCGAACGGGTCCTGCACTCTGGAAAACGCGGGAAAATCTCAACCCATTTGTGTATCAGGNNGAGGGCATCCTGCCCTCGCATGCATGGGGCCGCCACGCTGTCGCTTATCTCGTCCTAAGCTTCCTGCCCTGAAGGCACCACTTCCACCCGTTCCTTCGTTCCTGCCAACTGCGAGATCAACGGAAGCCGAATCTCCACCATCAGCCCGCCCTCCGCTCGATTGAAAGCCGACACCTTCCCACCGTGGAAGCGCACTGCTCTCTCTGTAATCGCCAAGCCCAGCCCCACTCCCCCGGTCAGACGACCCCGTGCGTCATCCAGCCGGTAGAAGGGCTCAAACAGTTTGGCCAGGGCATCCTCAGGAACTCCCGGCCCCGAATCGCTGACCCGCAGGACCGCCTCCGCCCCTCCGCTTCGTTCCTCACTCGTCAGCGCAATTTCAACCGGCGAACCTTCCGCCGTATAGCGGATGGCGTTGCGCACCACGTTCTCGACCGCGCTGTGCAGTAGCGAATCATTCCCTCTTACTCCCCAATCGCCCTCGGGAATCGCGGTGTGAACGTGGCAGTGCCGCTCCTGTGCCTCGAACTCCGCATCTTCCGCTACATTCGTCACCAATTCGCCCAGCGGCACCGGAGTCTGCGGAACACGTTGTTCGCCGTCTTCCAGCCGCGCCAGCGTCAGAATCCTTCCGATCAATTCGTTCAACCGGCTGGCCTCAAGCTCAATGCGGTCGAGCATGTCTGTGCTCTCCACACCCGCGCGCTGCCGCGCCAGCCCCAGCGCAACATTCAGCCGCGCCAGCGGCGACCGCAGTTCATGCGAAATGTCGTTCAGCAAGCGAGACTGCGCCTTGACCAGCATCTCGAGCCGTTCCGCCATGGCATCAAAGTCGCGCATGAGGCCCGCCACTTCGTCCTTCCTCTTGGTTGCCGGAGCACCGCTCCGCGCCGTGAGATCCCCCGCCGCCAACTGCCTCGTCGCTGCCCTCAGACGCACGATCGGCTTGGTCAAATACCACGAGAGAAAATAACAGACCAGTCCGGAAGAGATGATCGCAATGATCAGCCCCGGGAGCGGCATTCCCCGGGGCCCGAAGAATACTCTCGGGCCCGGCGGCAATCCCAGAACCAGAGTGTAGCGGTGCTTGCCATCGGAAGAAGCTCGCGAGTCGCGCGGTAGCGGCGGCGCGGGGAAAACGAACCCATCTCTTGGCATGCGTGGTCCGCCCGAGGCCACACGGATCGCCCACTCTGGTGCAGGACGACCCGAAAGCTCGTTTCCTCGTTCATCAAACAAATAGGCGCGCACATGCTGCGACGACTCCACCTTCTCCATATATTGGCGGAGTTGAGCTTCGCTGCCTTCCTCGTACGCGCTGACAGCATCATTGAGGACTGTCGTACGCAGCGCTTCCCACGTAGAACTGCGTGGCCGGAATGCCAAGGTGACCAGAATGGCCAGCACCACGAACAGCGCCAGCGCCATCCAGAACGACAGAAAAATTCTCAGAAACAGACTTTTCATGCTGGACTCTTCAATTCGTTACTCATCATTCTTGTCGCGCCACGATCGGCTTCTCAGCTGTCAGAACCGAATCTTCAACGCTTTTGGGTGGCGCAGCGCTTTAAGCGCTGCGATAAAGCTTTCGTCGTTCAAGAGGGCTTTAGCCCCTGAGGTGCCGCCCTACGCCTTAACCTTCTCCCGCGGCCGCGCAAAAATATATCCCACACCCCGCACCGTCTTGATGTGCTCATCGCTATCAGTGTCGCCCAACTTCTTCCGCACCTTGCTGACGTGCATGTCGATGCTCCGGTCAAACGGCGAGAACTTCCGGCTCAACACCGCATTCACCAGCCTTTCCCGCGGCACCACGCGCCCGGCTTCCCGCAAAAGCACTTCGAGCAAATTGAACTCCACCGACGTCAGATCGACCGGCTTACCCTCAAGCCGCACCGTTCGCGTTGCCGGATCCAGTTCCACATCGCCCACACTCACCATGTCCGGCGCGGCCGCGCCTGCGCTGCCATCCGCCCGCGTTCGCCGCAACACCGCCCGAATGCGCGCCACCAATTCCCGCGGATTGAACGGCTTCGGCAGATAATCGTCGGCACCAATTTCCAGCCCTACGATCCGGTCCACATCTTCGCCCCGCGCGGTCAACAACAGCACCGGCAACCGCGAAGTCGCGCGGATCCTGCGCAGCACTTCAAATCCGTTGATGCCCGGCAGCATCACATCCAGCACCGCCAGCAGATACTCGCCGGCCATCGCTTTCTTCAGCCCGCTCTCGCCGTCGTGCACACATTCAATCGTGAATCCTTCCGCCCGCAGATACTCCCCCACCAGGTGGCAAAGTTCCACATCATCGTCAATGACAAGAATTCGTTCCATCGCAACCTTATTGTGCACCCGCCAAGCGCCCCCCGTAGTAAAGAATTGTCAAATTGAGATAGTAGCGCCGACGTCTCGCCCGCGGAGCCGTGGGTCGGAACCGAGTCCCTCCCCCTTTTGACAAAACTTTACTCCGGTTGACCGACTTTTTACCGAACTTTCTTTCCTAAAGTGTTTCTATAAGTGCTGCCAAACCTGAAAGAGGAGCAGCCAAGCAATTCCTCAGGAGGAATTATGAATTCACTTCGCGCTAAAGCGCATCTCGGCAAAATGATGATCGCTGTTTTTTCGCTGATTCTTTTCGCGGGAGCCGCGGTCGCGCAAACCACCACGCCGGCCGCGCCCGCGCACGGCTTTCGTCATCGGGGATTCGCAGGCCCCATGGGCATGTACTTTCATCAGTTGAACCTCAGCGATGCGCAGAAGACTCAGATCAAGCAGATCATGACGCAAGAGAGGCCAACCATCAAACCTCTGATGCAGCAGGAGGCGCAGGGAGAAAACCAAATGCGGACCCTTGAACTGAGCGGAAGCTTTGACGAAGCGCAGGCACGCACCCTCGCCACGCAACAAAGTCAAAATGCAACCGAGTTGAGGGTGCAGCGAGCCCGCATCGAGACTCAGCTGATCAATATTCTGACGCCCGATCAGAAAACCAAACTATCTCAGCTGGTGCAGCAGCGCGCACAGCGGTTCTCTGGCCAGGGCCAAGGCTTAACTGCGAACCAATAGCGTATTCCCGGGAGTTTGTTATGAGTATTGACACGGTTTATGCGTCGTTGATTCTGGTGACCGGTCTTTTCATGGGTGCTTGGGCTACAGCGCTGGTTTTGGCCTGCGTGGCAGAGTTCCGGCACGACCGGTCATCCTAAAAAGTTCTTTCCCCGTCGATGAGAGGGACGCAAGAGATTTGAAGCCTGGGCT
>PMUM01000425.1 GCA_003166855.1 Acidobacteriaceae bacterium
CACCGTCTTCCAGTCGTTGCCTTTCGAGTCTTTGCCGATGACTTGAGTGCTGTCGGCCTTCCCATTGACGTATGCCACCCAGGCCGCCGCCTCGGCCGGTTCGCCACCGCCGCTGCCGTCCAGGTTGCTTCCGTAGTTCACGGTGATCAGCGCCGTTCCCAACTGGTCGATCACCGGCACCATCGCGGGAAGTTTCCTCTCGTTGCCAAACGCCGGCGCCCGGTCGCTGGTGTACGGATTGATGACTGCGCCCGTGGACCAGTGATACAGCGCGTCAATGCCGTTATTGCCCGGAAAACGCAGACTGCTGATCCCGATATCCTGCAGCAGTTTCAACGTCGCCGGGTCAAACGCCTTGGGGTCCCACCGGTCGCCGGCAGCGCCGATCGAGGTGGTATAGAGCACCGCTTGCCCTTTCGCGGGCTCCACATGTGCCGTGGTCTTCAATTGCGCAAGCACAGGCGAGGAAGCGGACAGGACGATCCCCAGCAGCAGTGAAAAAGTGGAACGACCGCGCAGCCGCTGCACTCCCGGATTCCTGTTCAGCCGGCGACCCGAGAAAAGGCTATCGAGCAGAAACCAGTCCGATTGCAAGAACATATAAGAGACCTCCCATGTCAGAAACAACTCCGAAAAGACAAAACAATACGCTTGTGTAGTGAGCGTTGGAAAGAAAAATCATTGATCGCCTGGTGGCTCAGGCGGGAGGCAGAGTTGCCAGGACCGCCGACTGGTCCTCAGCGCGCAACCGATAGAGCGACCAGATCCCCATCACAAAGATGGTTGCCAGCACCAGGAATTCCGCAGGAAACCAGGATGGCCCAACCGATGTGATGATGTTGGGGATCAGGAAAAACAATATCGATCCGACCAGAATCGGTGTGCGTCCAGAACGGCTCTTCTCGCTCGAATCTCCTCTCGACGAGTCTCTTGTCTTCCACAGCAGCCGCACCGCTTGCCCTCCGATCAGCAGCATTGGAACTGTAATAGCGGCAAGATCATATTTCATCACTCGCGGATTCAAGAGCGCCGTTCCGACCAGTGCCACAGGAACCCACGCCTCGCGCGGCAGATTCCATTCCCGCACACGCCGTGCAAGCACCAGAAGCACAACGCCAATCACACCCGCACAAATCACGAACAGGATCGTGGTTGGAGTCGCGGTAGGCCGTCCCTGCTTCCACAGATACAAACCCAAAACACTCGCCGGACCAAATCCAAAGTCGTGCAGCCAGTCAAATACCAGCAGCAGGCTCGTCAAATATTCGCGGAACAACCCGGGCCACAGTCGCGCCTGTGCGACAAAGATCAGGACGCCCGCAACCGCAGTCATGCTCGAGCGAACCCATTGCCGCGCATCGATCAGCACCGGAAATGCAAGGAACGCGAGAAATGGAGTCTTGAATACAGATGCGATCAGCACGGCAAGGTAGTACCAGGTCCAGTGCCCTCGCTTCCACCCGGCAGTCGCACCAAGCAGGATCCCGCCATAAAGCAGGTAGGCCACATTGCCGCTCAGGATTACATCGTCGGTGACTAGCCCGGGAAAGAATGCGACTGCCGGCAGCACAAACATCAGCCAGCGCCGTTCGCGCTGGTCCGCCATCTCGAATCCCGCCCACAACTGAATCGCCGCTCCCACTGCGACCGCTATCGCATAGAGCAGGCCCACTAACGAACCGGGAAACAATGCCAACAGCCGCAACAAAGGAAGTGTCAACGGAGAGTACACATACACAAACGGCCGCGGCTCCGCCGGGTTCGTCGCCAGGCCTTGGTGAAACCCCTGCAACGCAACAATGTCTTCAGCGTATGGATCGGAATTGTGCCGAACAGACTGAACGGCCTTCCAATAGCCCTTGGCATCCCAGCCAACAGCACCGGAGTAGGCCATGGCGGCCAGCGCAACGACCGCTGCCATCCAAAAAAACAAAACGATGAGACGCGGACGGTAAAACCAACGAGCCATTAACTCGGAAGACTTATCCGGGACGCCTCCGCGCTGATCGTTCATTCCACCATGCAATTACACCCGCGGAGAATTGTCCAGTGCCTTCTCTTGCCCGCCTTAATCGTCCAGATCGTCCGGGTCGACAACCGACGTGTCTTCGGCACCCGCTGGACAAATTCGCTGTGACAACACCAGTGGCGGCAGCGGCGTCTGCGTGTAGTTGAACGCATCCTGCATGTCGTTGGCGACCGTGTCCGCTCCCCCAAGGTTTGGCAGCCCGAATGTTTCCTCNNTTGAACGCATCCTGAATGTCGTTGGCGACCGTGTCCGCTCCCCCCAGGTTTGGCAGCCCGAATGTTTCCTCCATAAACCTGACCACACTCGCAAACTCGATTTCCGTGTGATAGACCCCTTGCGCTGCCCACGGACTGATGATGATCCACGGTACCCGTATGCCAAGACCGTATTGATCGCGATAAGGCGGTGCAACGTGGTCGTAAAATCCACCAAAGTCATCCCAGACTAGAACGATCGCCGTGCTATTCCATTGTGACGCCGGCCCCTGCATCACCGCGTTGATCTGCTGCACCGTCCAGTTCTCCCCGATGCAGGCACTGTCCGGTGGATGGTCGGTGTCAGCGGCAGGTGGGGTAACCCAACTCAGGGCGGGCAGATTTCCCGCGAGCGCGTCCGGGATGAAGTCTGATTCGGTGACCACCTTCGTGGTCCAATCGCTGCTGTTAAAAATCGTGCTGAAGCTGCGAAACGGATTGTAGACATAACCGCTCTGTCCATTCACCGACGTATAGGCCTTCCACGATACCCCGGCCGCGTCCGCCAGATCTCCCATCGTCGTCACGTTGAAGCAAGGAAACGTGCTCGACACAACGAAGGTGGACAACATGGTCGGCACGTTCGTTCCGGCCACCGCGTCACATCCCCACTGAGCCTGGATCGAACTCCGCGGATTATCGACCGTGGTCTGACTGCTGCCCGACACCAGCATCAGGTGCGCTGGGTACGATCCCGATTCCACGCTGCTGAACGCCGCATCCGCCAACGTGTAGTTCTGCGCGTACGCCCAGTAGTTTGGAATGTCCGACTGATACAGCTGGGTTAAGCACAAGTTATCTCCATTGACCGAGCATTGGGTTTCCAGGTCGAACCGGTCCATGCGGCCGCCATCAATATTGCTGTGGCTGTCGGTCCATTCGTGGCCCATGTCATGCTTCGCTTTGTCGGGAGTATGCCCTAGGGTTTTCACCTGGCCTGTGTGCGTGGTGTAAGTCGTGGCGCCGTTCGCTCCCAGAAACGTCCCAAAATACTCGTCGAAGCTGCGGTTCTCCTTGATGATGAAAACCACGTGCTGAATGTTTCCCACGGAAGCAGTGCTCGGCGGAACGCTGATGAATGGCGTGAACTGATTCCAGACCGTTCCATAGCCCGGAGTCGTTTGGTAGGTGGCCACGATCGTCGCAGACCCCGTGCCTTTCATCGTCACCAATCCCGTCTTCGTGACCGTCGCGATCGTAGGTTGCAGACTGGTCCACGTCGAAGTATTCGTTACGATTTTTGCAATGCCACTCTGCTGGTACAAATACGCCTGCAGTTGCACCTTTTGCCCCTTGGACAAGACCACCTGTGGCGGAGTGACCATCACCAACTGAGCTGCCGATGTTCCAGCCAGCAGCGCGATGCAAAACAGCGGCAACACCAGCGGATGTCTCATT
>PMUM01000258.1 GCA_003166855.1 Acidobacteriaceae bacterium
GCGTCTTCTTGATCCAGTCCGTTCCCTCTCGGCACGGGATGCACCACCCGCAACTTTCGTGCTGGTAAAACTTCATGGTGCGCAGGGCGAATTTCACGATGCACTGCTGGTCGTCAATCACCACCACGCCGCCTGAACCCAGCATGGACCCGGCCTTCGCGACGGAATCAAAATCCATGGCAACGTCAACTTCAGCTGCGGTAAGGCACGGGCAGGAGGCTCCGCCTGGCACGACCGCTTTCAGTGCGCGTCCGTTGGGAATCCCGCCGCCTACCTCATAGAGCATCTTCTTCAGGTTGTAGCCCATAGGTAGTTCATACACGCCGGGCTTGGCAATGTTGCCGCTCAGGCAAAACAGTCGCGTGCCGCCGTTTTTCGGCGTGCCCAGCTTGGCGTACCAGTCCGCGCCGCCAAGAATAATGTGCGGGACGTTGGCCAGCGTCTCAGCGTTATTAATGACCGTCGGACCGCCCCAAAGACCAACCACGGCCGGGAAGGGAGGCCGGATGCGCGGAATGCCACGCTTGCCTTCGAGCGATTCCATCAGCGCCGATTCTTCGCCAACCTCGTAAGCTCCCGCGCCGCCATGCCAGTAAATGTCCAGATCGCGCCCGCTGCCGAAAATGTTCTTGCCGATAAATCCCTTGGCGTAGGCGTCGCGAATCGCCTTCTGCATGATGTTGAGGAGATATCGGTACTCGCCGCGAATATAGATGTAGCCGCTTTTCGCGCCCACTGCCAACGCACCGATCATCACGCCCTCGATCACCGAGTGCGGATCGTGTTCAAAAATCAGGCGGTCTTTGCAGGTGCCGGGCTCGCTCTCGTCGCCGTTGCAGAGCACGTACTTCGGCCTAGCTGACTGTTTGGGCACGAACGACCACTTCATGCCCGTCGAGAATCCCGCACCGCCGCGCCCGCGCAGGCCAGAATTCTTGACCTCATTAATAATGGCGTCCGGTTCCATGGCGAGCGCCTTCTGCACGGCCTTGTAGCCGTCCAGTTCGAGGTACCGGTCGATATTGGCCGCACCCAGGCCGAAGCGCCGGGAGACGACCTTTACCTCGTCGGGATGGGAGACCAAGTCAGCCATGGAGATATTGAGTGATTTTGCGATTGAGTTATTGCGTGATTGAAAACCCGCTTTGCAATCACTCAATCACCCGATCGCACAATCGTTGGATTTCCTATTGCGTTCCCCTCTTCTTATAATCGTCGAGAATCATGTCAATCTTTTCGGTGGTCAGATTCTCGTGGAAGTCATAGTTCACCTGCGCCGCCGGAGCCCAGCTGCAGGCGCCGATGCACTCCACCTCTTCCAGTGTAAACAGGCCGTCGGCCGTGGTCTGCTTGTGGCCGACGCCGAGTTTTTTCGCGCAGTGATGCAGAATGTCTTCGCCGCCGCGCACCATACAGCTGATGTTGGTGCAGACCTGCACGTTGAACTTGCCGCGCGGCTTGGTGGTCAGCATCGAGTAATAGCTGATCACGTTGCGCACCTCGAGTTCAGTCAGGTCGAGCCGGGACGCGATCTCCACGATGACTTCGTCCGACAGGTAGCCGACTTCGTCCTGCGCGTAAAGCAGCGTCGGGACGAGCGCGGACCGCTTGGTCGGATAATGCGGAACCATCTCCGCAAACCGTGTTTCGAATTCTTCGGAGAACTTCACCGATCTATCTCTCCCAGCACGATATCGATGGACCCGATCGCCGCCACCACGTCTGCCAGCAGCCGTCCTTCGCACATCTTCGGCAGCGTCTGCAGATTCGCGAAGCAGGCCGACCGCATGTGTACGCGGTAAGGCTTGGCCGTTCCATCGCTGACGATGTAGTAACCCATCTCTCCGCGCGGCGATTCGACCGCCTGATAGACCTCGCCCGGCGGCACCGCAAAGCCTTCCGTGATGATCTTGAAGTGGTAGATGAGCGACTCCATCTGCGTCTTCATCTTCTCGCGGTCGGGCAGCACGATCCCCGGAGCATCAGCCTTGATCGGACCTTCCGGCATGCCGTCCAGCGCCTGCCGTACAATCGCGGTAGATTCCCGCAGTTCCTGCACGCGGCACATGTACCGCGCGAATACGTCGCCTTCCTGCGACACCGGCACTTTGAACTGGAACTTCTCGTAGCTCGAATAGGGCATATCGCGGCGCAGGTCAATATCGACGCCACTTCCACGCAGGGTCGGCCCGGTCGCTCCCAGCGCAATCGCATCTTCCGCGGTCATCCTAGCCACGCCCTTGGTGCGCATCGTCCAGATCGGATTCCCGGTCAGCAGGTTTTCGTACTGATCGATCCTCTCGGGAAAATATCCAACGAAGTCGCGCACCCGGTCGAAGAATCCGATCGGCGGTTCCAGTGCAATTCCACCCACCCGGAAGTACGAGGTCATCATGCGCTGCCCGCTGACCATCTCGAACATGCGCAGCACTTCTTCGCGCTCGCGGAAACAATATAAGAAGACCGTCAGCGCGCCAATGTCCATAGCGTGCGTGCCCAGCCAGACCAAATGGGAGTTAATGCGAGTTAACTCGTTCAGCAGCACCCGCAGCCACTGTGCCTTCGGCGGAATCTCCAGCCCAAGCAACTTCTCCACCGCTAGCACGTAGCAGAGGTTGTTGGTCAAGGGACAGAGATAGTCGATGCGGTCGGTTAGCGGCACTACCTGCTGATAGAACTTGGCCTCGCAGGTCTTTTCAATGCCGGTGTGCAGGAAGCCGATGTCGGGCATCATCCGCACAACGGTTTCGCCGTCAATCTCCAGCAGCACGCGCAGCACTCCGTGCGTCGATGGATGTTGCGGCCCCATGTTCAGGATCATGGTTCGATCCTGTCCGGGCTCCAGCACTGGCGTGGGATTCAGGTGGGCCATCTAGCGGTAGCCCTCCACTGGGTAATCCTTGCGCAGAGGGTGGCCTTCCCAGTCCTCGGGCATCAGGATGCGTCGCAAATAAGGATGTCCAGTGAACCGCACCCCAAACAGATCGAAAACTTCCCGCTCAAAGTAGTTCGCCCCCGGCCACACCGAGGTCAGCGACTCAACCGCCGGGCTGTCGCTGTTCAGCCTCACCTTCAACCGGATGCGCTCCTTGTTAGGGATCGAAAGCAGGTGATAGACAACCTCAAACCGTGGTTCCGCCGGATACCAGTCGACACAAGTCACGTCAGAAAGGAAGTTAAACGGGCAGGCCGGATCCTCTTTCAGTACAGCGCAGGCCTCGCGGATGTAAGCCCGGTCGACGTAAACCGTCATTTCCTCGCGATCAAACTTCACGCCCGTAACAGCCCCGGCGTTCCATCCCAGAAGCCGGGCCACGGCCGGATGGTTCTTCAGTTGTTCCAGATCAGTAATCGCAGGGGCTAGAGGCATTTAGAAATTCCCCCGTTTAGGAGAAGTTTCGCCCCAGTCCAGCACGCCCTTCTTCCAGACATAGAAGAAGCCGACAAGGAAGATTCCGATATAAACCAGCATCTCGTACAGGCCAAAATGACCTTCGCCCTGCGCCTTGAACTGGCGCAAATTGATCGCCCAAGGATAGATGAAAACCGCCTCAACATCGAACAGAATGAACAGCATAGCGACCAAGTAGAACTTTACCGAGAAGCGCTGCCGGGAGTCCCCCACCGGGGTCATGCCGCATTCGTAAGGAGACAGCTTGGCCCGGGTTGGTTTACGCTGCCCTATCAGCCAGGAAAGCGTCACAATTGCAGCCGCAATCCCGCCCGCCATCAGAATATGGATCAAAAACGGGAGGTATTGAGCGAAGTAATTGTCGGGCATAGGACGAGATAGATATAATTCGCGCCAAGCGTTGCTTAAACGTTCTAGATTATGGGCTTACACTCAACAGTGTCAAGCGAACGGCCGGGCATTTTGTGGAAATGACCGGATAATTTTGTGATTGTGTAATCGGGCGCTTCTGCAATTCGAAAACCCGGTTCCGAAAGTGTAATTTCCCTATGATTTTCGGCTTCAATACCGACGTGAAGCACGGCGACACGATCTACCACGTGCAGAGCGAAGCGCGTGAAGGCGAACTCCTGTTGCAGACCCAGGTCTTCGTGCGTGGCCGCTGCATCGGCAAGAAGGCCACTTCCTACGCCAGCAAGAACAGCGAAGCACAAGCCGGAGACTCCCAGAAAGAGCAACTGCTCCGTGAGCAGCACCGATTGGTGCTCGACGCGATTCGCGAAGGCAAACTCGACAACGTCCTCGACCATCCCGAGCCCGAAGTCCTAGCCACGGTGAAGGAACTCGACGTTCAATGGCTGAACTCTGAGTCGGTTCATTCCGACCGCAATCTCACCATGCAGCTGCGCGTCACCGAGGGAGGCGCGGCGGCGCCCGGTGCCCGCCTGACCTTCCGGTTTGCCCGTCCCGGCGGCACGCCCTTCTACACCCAGGCAGTTGCTGACTCCGGTGGCGCAGCCGAAATCAAGATTGAAGTCGAGGAAGCCGAGTTGCCCGACTCAACGCTGCTGGTCCAGATCAACCAGGAAGGCCGCACCGCGACAAGGAAGTTCGTTCTGCGCAAAGCGGAATAGAATAGTGCGGGGTGTCGGCGTCTTCATCATCACGCCGGCGTCATCCCGAGCGTAGCCGTTCTTTAGGCGGAGCGAGGGATCTCGCGGGTGCCGCGACGCCCGCACCGGATCTCATATCCCCATGAAGCTTCAAATCAACGGCGAAGAGCGCGATTTCGGCGGCTCCCCCGCTCCATTCACTCTAGCGGCGCTCGTCGAAATCCTCGGCATGAAGTCCGACCGTGTGGCCGTCGAACTGAATCGCGATATCGTGCCCCGCGACCGCTGGACTGGAACTCATCTGAATGAAGGCGACCGCCTCGAAATCGTCCACTTCGTCGGCGGCGGCTCAGACCTCAGCTCCGGGCAGGAACTCTCTTAGTCACCCCTTTTCCACCGATTCTCTGCTTGACCCTAGCCCGTCCATGCCTAAAATGTTTGAAACATTCGACTTGACGATTGTTTCAAACATATCTGGGGGATCATGCGAGAGCGAGAGGAAGCTCGGTTCACATCGCAACAAGTGATCGCGCTGACCGGCATCACGCCCCGCCAGCTCCAGTGGTGGGATGAGCGTGGCGTCGTCAAGCCCGAGCGCGAAGGGCATCGCCGCCTCTACTCGATGAATCACCTCACCGAAGTGGCCGTCATCTGCGAACTGCGGCGCAAGGGATTCTCACTGCAGGGCGTACGAAAGGTTATGCGCTTTCTGGACCGTGAGATCGGTAAAGGCTTAGCCGAGATCGTCAGCCGCAGCTCTGACATTCACTTGCTGACCGACGGAACCCATCTTTATCTGGAGACTTCGGCGCGCCAGATCGTCGACATCCTGAAGAATTCGGACCAGCCGATTCTGGGCGTGTGCCTGAGCGACGCGGTGCGGCAGGTGCGGGCTGGGGTCACCTCCGGGAAGGCGAATACTTCGGTAACGTCGCCTGATTACCGCCGGCGTGCTAAAAAAGTTTCGTAGGGAAGAGTTTGCAGGGCAGTACCAGCAGGGCATTCGAACACAGGAGGAAGACATGGTCGGTGAACTGGATCTTCTCAATGAGTGGATACCGGAACAGATGCAGCCGGGAACCGTCTTCGTGCTGGAAAATGCCGGCGAGATCGGCGAAAAGGAAGATCCCTATTGGGCCGTGCTCTCTTGCCCATCCTGCGGCATGCTGGGCCTGATCACGCGCAAACAGATCAACGGCTTCCTGCCCGTGATTTGCGGGTCAGAGCACTGCTCCGCGCAGTTCTTCATTCGCGACAGCGAAGTCGTGGTGCGCAAACCTTTCTAGTCGCTCCAAATCTCTCAAAAGCTTTGTCATCCTGAGGCGGCGCACTTTGCCGCCGAAGGATCTATGCAATTCCTTCCGACAGAAAAGGTGCATGACGCGAAGCGTTGCACAGATCCTTCGCTTTGCTCAGGACGACCCAACTAAGATCGAGCCTTCACTTCCTGCAATTGCACCGGAACCTGCTCCACAATCTCAATCCCAAATCCTTCCAGCGCCGCGACCTTCTTCGGACGGTTGGTCAGCAGCCGGATCCGGTGCAGGTTCAGGTCCGACAAAATCTGCGCCCCAATGCCCACCTCGCGCTGAATCTGCTTTTCGTTGTCATACAGGGCGGGAAGCCGTTGACCGCGGTGGAAGCCGAGCGCAGTGCGGTCGCCGACTTTCTCGACGGAGAATCCTTGCGACGTCTGGTGCAGGTAGATCAGCGCTCCGCAGCCTTCCTGGGAAATGCGGCGCAGCGCGCCCTCCAGCGTGGCATGGCACTCGCAACCGGTTGCACCGAAGACGTCGCCCATCAGGCAATGCGCGTGCATCCGGACCAGCACCGGAGTCTGGCTGTGCTCGACGTCCCCACGAATCAGCGCGACGTGCGATTCTCCGCCGTCGACCTCGCTCTCGTAGGCGATCATGCGAAACTCGCCGAAGCGCGTATCGATCAGCGCCTCGCCCACGCGATGCACGTAGCGTTCGTGCGCCATGCGGTAACGGATCAGTTCGGCGACGGTGAGCATCTTCATCTTGTGCTGACGGCAGAACTCGATCAGGTCGGGCACGCGCGCCATGCTGCCATCGTCCTTCATGATTTCGCAGATGATTCCTGCCGGGATCATGCCCGCGAGCCGCGCCAGATCGACCGAGGCTTCGGTTTGCCCGGCGCGCACCAGCACTCCGCCTTTGCGGGCGCGAAGAGGGAACATGTGTCCGGGACGAGCTAAATCAGAAGGCTTCGTAGCGGGATCGATCGCCACCTGAATCGTGCGCGCTCGATCGTGAGCCGAGATGCCGGTCGTGACACCCTGCCGCGCATCAATCGCCTCGCAAAATGCGGTGCCGAACTGCGAGGTATTCTCCGACGTCATCGGCCCGATATTCAGGTGCTCAAGCCGTTCTTCGGTCATCGCGAGGCAGATCAGGCCGCGTCCATACTTGGCCATGAAGTTGATAGCTTCCGGCGTGACCTTCTCGGCGGCCAGCGTGAGGTCGCCCTC
>PMUM01000137.1 GCA_003166855.1 Acidobacteriaceae bacterium
GGTTTAGCCCGGCGCACATAAACCCCCATTTCACTCAATGATCAGCAGCCAAAACGTCTCGTCGCATAGTTACGCAAACCAATCCAGACTCCGCCTTCACGCAGGGCTAGTCCTCGCGTAGCGCCACCATCGGATCTACGCCCCCGCACGGCGCGCGGGCATCCAGCAAGCGATCGCGGTCACCGCTCAAGCCAAGAGAGGCTGGAATGGCCATCCCGCCCCGGTCGTCGAAGATTTATGACTCACAGCCACATTGCCCAAAAGCCGCGCTGCTAGTAGCATCTGGGCCACGGCCGTTTGCCTGCTGGGGGCCCGGGCGAAGAGGGGGAGTCATGAAAAACAGATTCGCGTTGGTCGCACTACTCATTATCAGTTTCACTGCCGTGCAGTCGGCTTGGGGACAGTGGTCATCCGACCCTTCGGTAAATCTCCCGCTGGCCGACAAGTTGAACAACGATCAGGTGCAACCAAAGGTAAAGCCTCTGCCCAACGACCAGTGGTACGTGAGCTGGTTCGACAACGATCCGAACGCTCCGGGTTACTCGGTCTATCTCCAGCGCCTGGATAGCAATGGCGTGGAGCAATTCGCACATGATGGGCTCCTCGTTGCCGCCCTCACCAACAGCTCTACCGAGGACTACGGTCTCGATTTTGATACTCAGGGCAATGCCTTGCTGGCCTTCCTCGACACGCGCGAGGGACGAAATCAGCAGGTGACGGCCGCCAAGATCAGCTCGGCCGGCACCGCCTTATGGGGACCCAACGGCGTGCAGCTCACCACCAACAACAATCCGCACTACGCTCCCAAAATCACGGGCACCAGTGATGGCGGTGTGGTGGTGGCCTGGACCAACAACACCAGCGTGATGGTTCAGAAACTCGACAGGCAGGGCCACAAGGTATGGAGCCGCCCAATTGTGTTCAGTGAGTCGGGCTACAACTACAATCTTTCGGACCTGCATGCCGCGGACAACGGAAGCGCGATTGTTTCCTGGGAAAGGGACAACGGCTTCACCAGCAACCACCAATTGCGCGCCAACAAGATATCGGCCCTGGGAAAAATATTGTGGGGTAGCAGCAACGTGGTGCTGTTCGATTCAGGCTCGCTGCAATTCGGCGAGTTCCCCTACTTCCTCTACGACGGCAACGGCGGCGCGGTGTTCTCGTGGTACACCAGCAGTCCGACGCTGCAGGTATTCGCGCAACATATTCGCGCGGACGGAAGCGAGGCTTTCCCGCACAACGGCTCTGCTGGCTCAACCAATACTCTCAACGTGCATGTCGAGCCCTCAGTGTCTTACAACGCTGCCTCCGACCAAACTTTCCTGTTCTGGACGGAGGAGGACAGCAACCAGTTCACCAACGGCGTCTCTGGACAGAAGTTCGATGGAACAGGCACGTCGCTGTGGAGTTCGACTGGATTAGTAATTGTTGCGCTCGGTTCCGACACACAGACGTTTGTTGAGAATGTTCAGATCGGCACCGGGGCGCTGGTGTTCTGGGTGGATTCGCCGGCCTATGGACAGGACACTATGCAGGCGATCAAGTTGGACGGAAGTGGCAACGTCATTTGCGCGCAGTTCCCCGTCTCCTCGGCTCCGGCAAGCAAGTATGGGCTGTCGGACAAAATCGCCCGTTCGGGCCTGGCAGCTGTCGCTTGGGCGGATGATCGCATTGGCAACAACTCGATCTACATTCAGAACGTGAACCCCAATTGCACACTGGGGACGGCGCCGTAAATTTCCTGAAGCATCAAGTTGAGGATGGGGATGTCGGGGTCGGCATCGTGCCATGAATTGAAGAAGGCTTCATAGGCGGCGCGGGCCTGGAAGACCTCACCCTGCATGGCATAAGCCCTGGCCAGACCGAGATGGGCTCATGCGCGCTGCTCGTGGGCTCTATGCGGCATCCCGTTCCAGCAAGAAAAGCGAAGGCTGGCGGTCGAGTTTGTCTACTGCCGGCTTCACATTGATGTGGAACGACGCTCGGTCTCGTGCGAGCTTCGGGCCAATCACACTGGTCAACCTCTCAACAGTGGTGCTTAAGTCTTTGGCGTGCATCTGCTGTAATTCAACCGCAATTGTAATGTCGAACAATCCACTTTCGCATTCTTGAGAGTGTTGTGCCCTGTGCGCGAGCAAACTGCCCCCGAGCATCCGAGCCAGGCTCACGAGCGCGCGGCTCTTGCACGCGGGGCATTCGTCATCTCGACAGCTGCTGATGACCTCGCAGTCCAGGCAGAAGACTGCATTCCAGAGAGGGAGAACTCCTGCGTTCAGATGGTTCTTTGTTTCGGCCGACATATACACCAACCTCTGCCGCTGAGATGTGGGCAGCGAATTCAATAAGAATACATCGTCATTCTCAACCTGTAAGCTCTTAAAGTTACCAGTCGCTCAGCCGACTCTGGTCCCAGGTACGATCTCCCTGCAAGGACAACTGCGCAGCGTGGCGCTGTGACCGGCGCCGCGGCGCACGGACATCAGAACCACATTCAACATTTACGGAAACGTTGTAACGGATGAGATGACTACCGCGAGCAGCACGCTCACAGAGCGCAAGGGCAGCGAAACCACCGAAAAAATGGCTCCTCAGGTAGGATTCGAACCACACCCGGAGATTCCGACCGCCGAAACAATCGTACTCAAAATTGTCAAAAATACAAGGAAAACCAGCGTTGACGCGGGTTTTGAAGGTGTCTTTGATCTTTCGTTAAAAGCGGGGAAAACCTGCCAAGTCGGAGGT
Source organism: Acidobacteriaceae bacterium (assembly GCA_003166855.1). GTDB lineage: Bacteria > Acidobacteriota > Terriglobia > Terriglobales > Acidobacteriaceae > Sulfotelmatobacter. The sequence goes on from PMUM01000137.1 coordinate 2,746, forward strand.
CGGCAGTACAAAAGCAGTACATTTTTGGGGCATGAAAATCGCGTACCGTCCTCGCAGCCAATCCCCGTCTGCGCCAGACGTTCGTTCGTCGTCCCGCCGAAGGAAGCATCCAAAGTGGATGGTTCCGCTTTGGTATCAGCCAACAAATCACTCTGTGACGCTCGAACTTCTGCCGATGTCGTTGATGATTCGGGAGAGAAGGGGAGATCAGTTTACCGTCGCCCCGCCGCAGCATTTCTTGTACTTCTTCCGCGAGCCGCACAGACACGGATCGTTCCGACCGACCTTGGAAGCGTTGCGCCGGGGTTCAGGTACATCGACGCCGAGATCGCCCTCCCGCTCTTTCCGAAAATACTCGTAGGCGTTCATCAACCCCGCTGCCATGAAAGCGATGACCTGTTCGCGCTTGTCAGGCGTAATCGGGTCGGGTCGCATCTCCGGGTCTTCATCGTGCTCGTGATAGAGCATCATTACGGGGGTCAGGGAGCCGCCATATTTCTCGTCGTTGACAAGATCAGACCAGCCGTCGTGTCCATGTGCATCCCCCGCATGAAACCCGCGTGCCCAGTCGTTGCCGTGAAGCTCGCCTTTCTCGTCCTCAAAGATGAGCGGAACATGGATTTCGCCCTTGTAGAGCGTTGCGGCGATGGTGTTCCAATGCCGCATCATCAGTCCCAAGATTTCGTTCGCCTCGTCGATGCTGCCGAACTCGCAGGCGTCCGACATCTCGCCGCCGAAGACCTCCCGATAGTATTCGCTCGGCATCACGGTCTCAGGTCCCGCGATGAGGGCGGCGAAGAACCCGTCGAGCGCCTCGACGTTCATCGCCTTGCCGCCCTTGCACGCTTTGAGAAAGTCTCCGAAGCGGTCAAGTTCGGCGTCTGTCAGCGGCTCGTCTTGGGTGAAGGTTCTCATGGACATCCCGCAACGGTTACCATAATGCAGCCCTTGCTTTTTAGTGCGCGGCTGCTTTTTCCCCGCTGAAAAGAGCAATCATCTCTCGGTTGAAGGCGGGCAGATCAG
>PMUM01000005.1 GCA_003166855.1 Acidobacteriaceae bacterium
TTTATAATGCGGTTTCGTAAACTAGTTGCGAACCCGAACTAGAATAGCCAAATGAAAGCTGGCGAGACCGTGAAGCTCATCGGTATACCTGCAAACGTGCGCGACGATGATGAATTTCAAACTCGCACCTTGTTCGAAAAGTGTTTGGGCCAGTCGTTCGTGATTGCAGCCGTGGAGTCGTTTGAAAGAGTCCCCTTCCCTCTGGCGAGAATTGACGTTGGCCATGTGATTGGCAAAGAGCCTTGGGAACATACCATCTGGGTCGAACGGGAATATTTGGAACTGGAGGACCGCTGAACGGGATTTTGAGTGAAATGGCCTGTGGGTGTTGAAAAACTCGATCTCTCAAAACTGGTCGAAAAAACTTTGCGCTAGGAAGCCCCACAAACGACTTTCTTTGTTTTCCTAGACATCTTGTATCCCTCAAATTTTCGCTGTTTCGACAAAAATGGAGTTTTTCAACAGCCACGCCTGTTTACATCAACTATCAAAAGGTGAGAGCAAACTCCTCGATTCCGCCCGCCTACAACGCCTGTGACTGCGGTCACTGAAAAGCTGCACGCTCGCACCTACACTGTTGTTCAAGCATCGCACCGTCAGCGACGGCCCAACATTCCACCGGCTCTCCCGGATTTTTAAACCGTCTCGAAAACGACCTCCTGACGATTGATCAGACCTCGACTGTCCCAGCTAAGGAGGTCTCCCATGATCCAGCGTACACTCAATATCGGCTTTATCCGTTCGAACATTTCCGATGCCGGGCCGAGATTTCTGCGCCACGCCGTAGGAGGCCGTATGAAGAGACTCCACTCTGTGAAGATAGTGGGCATTCTCCTCGCTTTTTGCATTGCAGCCGCAGTCGTACCCTTGGCTGCGCAGACCTTCACCACCATCACGAATTTCAACCTTACCAACGGTGGACCGCTTCTGATGTACCCCGTGCAGGGCACTGACGGAAACCTCTATGGAACAACCCTAGGAAATGGAAGAGCTAGTGGCACGGCCTTCTACGTGGACCTTGGCGGCGGGCTGACGACGATTTGGACCTTCTGCTACGAACCGCAGTGCGCCGACGGGGCTAGCCCGGATGGGGGCTGGTGCAGGGCAGCAACCAAAATTTCTATGGAACGACGTATAGTACGATCTACGAGCTCGGCCAGAGCTTGCAAAAGCCGGAATATTGCTACTCCCCGTGGTGTTTAGACGTTCTCAATAGCGGAGGTACCTACGATTTGACTTCCGCACTCGTGCAATCGGGTGGGACGTTTTTCGGAACTGCCGTGGGTGGCGGATCCACCGCCTGCGGTTACGGCGACGGGTGCGGCACCGTCTTCAGAATTTCGTCCGGCAAGTTCGCCCAGCTTTACAGCTTTTGCTCACAACCCAATTGCGCTGATGGATATTGGCCCTTCGCCGGGCTGACACTCGGCACCGATGGTTACTTCTACGGAATAACTTCAGCAGGAGGAGTTTACGGAAATGGCACGATATTCAGAATGGGCGGCGGCCTCGGCAACCTCACCACTCTGCACAGCTTGGCGGACTCCGAAGGCTCCGGTGCGGAGGGGCGTCTGATTCAAGCCACCGACGGAAACTTCTACGGTGCCACCCCGTACGGCGGTGCCAACGGAAGCGGCACAATTTTCAAGGTCACTCGAAACGGCGAGCTTACGGTACTCTACAACTTCTGCTCCCAACCCAACTGCGTGGATGGCAACGGCTCTTACTTTGGGTTAGTGCAAGGCACTGACGGAAACTTCTACGGCACCGCTCACGGCGGAGCCAACGGCTATGGTGTGATCTTCGAAATCACTCCTTCGGGCACGCCGACCATCCTCCATAACTTCGATGGCACGGACGGAGCTGAGCCGAACGGGCTGGTGCAGGACACCAACGGGACCTTTTATGGAACGACTGGTGCAGGCGGGGCATATTGCGGCGTAGGGGAGGATTGCGGCACCGTCTTCAGCCTGTCGGTCGGGCTGGGGCCGTTCGTAAAAACGCAGCCGACCATCGGGCGCGTCGGTGCAGAGGTCATTATTCTTGGCTCTGACTTTGGAGGCACGACTGGCGTCACTTTCAACGGCACCGCGGCGGTGTTCACGGTCGATTCCGGAACCGAAATCACCGCGACCGTACCTGTGGGCGCGACAACCGGCACCGTAGCGGTTACGACGCCGAGCGGAACGCTTTACAGCAACGTCGCTTTTACCGTGACCCCTACTTGCCTCAGTAAGTGCCCTACCTCGATCACGCTCCTCTCCAGCCTCAATCCTTCCGTCTACGGGCAAAAGGTCGGCTGGACCGCGACTGTGAACACCGTGGGCTCCTTCCTGCCCACAGGAAAAGTGAACTTCACGTGGGATAACTACTCCATCGGTACAGTCACGCTCAACGCCAGCGGTGTGGCCACGCTGACCAGGTCCAACCTCAACGCCGACCTCTACCCGCTAACCGCAGTGTACCTGGGCGACGCGAACAACGCGCGCCCCGATCCTAACGCCGCAAGGCTGCTGGAGATGTTCGCAAAAGCCGATGAGATTTTGAGCGAGCGTTCGCTAGAGAAGATCGGGGATACCGAAAAGCCCAGACTCGCGCAAGTGCCCTCGGGATTGCTGTCGTAATATCGGCTCGTTCATTGACCCCAGCTAATCGCCTGTTCGAGAAGTCGTGTGTTCATTTCCTTCGGAAGTGTGCACTATTGACCAGCTACTAGTGTAGTGCGTCACAACTA
>PMUM01000474.1 GCA_003166855.1 Acidobacteriaceae bacterium
TCGGACTTCCAACGCTGATCGATGGATGCTAGCGTAACCAACTCGAACCGCCGTGTACGGACCCGTACGCACGGTGGTGTGGCAGGGGTCGGCGGGTGACCGCCGCCCCTATGCCGATCAAACGCCCATGTATTGACTGGTCTGGCCAACTTCCGGGTTGGTCGGCAACCCATCCCTTACCGGGTTAGGTAAGAGTAGCCCGTGACTCGGGATCAACCGGAGCTCGATCGTAACGTAACCGATCCACGGCCACTTCCGACAAACGGACTTCTAACCCGCGTCGTTGAAAGTTTGTTCCGGGGCATATCTTCCGTTCAGCGGATATTTTTGGCGACGAACAGGGTTGAGTAGATTCGCTGGACAGCGTAGAGGGAGTGAGCGCCGTCCGGTGTAATGAGGGCGTGACGCATGGTAACCATCGCGGTCTTGTCCGTTGGCGAGAAATGTGTCCAGAGTTTTTGCTGGCCGTTGGTGAGGTTCAGATCATAGATATCAATCCCATCCATGCTTCCGCGGCGCTCGAAAAAGATATTCTGCGAATCGTTATGCCACTCTAAAGGGAAATCGCCTTCGACTAGGCCTTTGATTTCCCTCGGCTCCCCACCAGCGATCGGTTGTATCCAATAGTGATTTTCGCCATCGGTGGTCAAGCAATATTGTCCATCGGGTGAGACGCTCATCGCGACGTCGTGGATAACGACCGCATACTTTCCCTCGTGGCCAATCTGGTGTGCCGCACCGCTAGCAATGTCCTGCAGATAAGTAACGGGAGCATGTCCTGCAGCCGACGCGACCACCAAAATCTGCTTGCCATCGGGCATCCAAGTTCCGACGGTGTAGTTCAATCCCGGGGGCGCACTCAGGGAGCTACTCTCGCCCACGCCTGTGGGAATAATCCTGAGATGATCCAGATGAACGGGGTCAAGAGCAAGCGCCCATTTGCCGTCAAAAGAGAGCCCCCACCCTCCCCCCTGGCCGATCAGCGCGGGAGATGAGCCATCCGTCGCCTGCGTATAGAGGTTGTAATCGGAATTGGGTCCGGTGACGTACGTGTTCAGAAGAAACATCCGACTATCGCGCGAAATTGCTGCCACGTTCTCGAAGGGGAAGAAGCTGAAATCACGGACTCGCCCACTCCCTATATCCGCAAAGATCTGCTGGTCTCGCTGCGTATCAGAGTTGATCAGGACGTCGCCATCTTTGGATATGTCCTGGAAATGCAACACAGCTGGACTTGACAGCAAAATTCGCTGCTTACCGTTCAGATTGACGCCGCGAAGAGACCTGGGTTCGCTACCTTCGGCAGCGGTAAACCAAATTTCGCTGCCATCCGGTGCCCACGCCAGCCCTTGGATGGAGCTGAACTCCTGGGTCAAAGCGTTCCGGTTGCCCTGGAGATCCACGAGGTCAACGACGCCTCGATCATCGCCATAGGTGGAATGGTCGATGAAGACAATCTTGTCGCCAGCGCGTGAAAAACGCACGTCGCTAATGTAGCCCTCGTTCCGGTACAGCACTTTGCCGGGCGGGAACTCGAGCTGGAAGTGATTTCCAACCTTATGGCTGACCGCCAGCGCCGAGCCGTCGGGCGCCCAATCGGCGTCGGTCACGTTGTCCAGCAACTCGCGCGTGGATCCCCCACCCAGAGGAACGCGCGCTAGCCGCCCCACAGGAGTCCACTTCGCGACGAAGTCGGGATTCAGCAGCACCGCCAATTCTCCAGTGGAGGAGACGCTCAGAATGCTGCCATGAAGGTTGAGCGACTGCGACTCGGCAGTGTCTGTGCGGGTGGAAAAAAGTTCCGTGGGCTTGCCGTCGCCGGTTCCGTCGTAAACCACGGTGCGCCCATCCGGAGCAAAGCGCGCATGGCGAAGGTATGCCGAACGAAAAGTAATCTGTGTAAATGCTGGATGGCTTGCCTGGGGATGGTTCAGCAGCAGAGTCGCAATCACGCCGATAGTTAATGCCGCCAGCAGTGACGACGCAAGCAGAATTCGGGATCGTGTTTTTCTCGTGTCTTTCAGAGCGCGCAAACTCGCAGTCGAGCTTGCAGCGCTACTACTCAAAGAATCCAGCGCAAAGGCCAGATCGCTGGCCGACTGAAAGCGCGCTTCGGGCTTCTTTTCGAGGCAGCGCTGCGCGATCCTTTGTAGCCCGAGCGGCACGTGCACTCCACTCTCGGCGAGGTCAGGTGGTTCCTCTTTGAGGATCGAATTCATGACCTCAATTCCCGAGTCGCCGTGGAACGCACGGTGCCCCGTTACCATCTCGTAGAGAACAGCTCCGAAACTGAAAATATCGGAACGATGGTCGATCGGTTCACCTCGCACCTGCTCAGGAGACATATAACCGGCTGTGCCCAGCACGGTGCCCACAGAAGTTCGGTCGACATTGGTGAGCGTTTGGTCGGCGCCGGCGGCCCTATTCACCACCTGCTTCGCCAATCCGAAGTCGAGAACCTTGACTCGCTCATCGGGCAGGATGAAGATGTTTTCCGGCTTGAGGTCACGATGCACAATACCTTTCTCGTGAGCTGCCGCCAGTCCCTTTGCAATTTGCAGACTGTATTCATTCACCCGTCGCTGCTGAAGAGCCCCAGCTTGCAGACGTTCGCGAAGTGTCTGGCCTTCGAGAAATTCTGAAACCAGGAAATGCACCCCGTCCTGCGAGCCAACGTCGTGGATCGCCATCAGGTTGGGATGGTTCAGGGCGCCGACAATGCGGGCTTCCTGCTGAAAGCGGCCCAGACGATCCGGGTCAGACGAGAGCGACTGAGGGAGAATCTTAATGGCAACGACACGCTGCAATCGAGTGTCGCGCGCACGGTAGACTTCTCCCATGCCGCCCGCGCCTATTAATGACTGAATTTCGTACGGGCCAAGCTTTGAGCCAGAGGTAAAGGACATGCGCGGCCATTATACGTGCGCGACCACGATAGCTAAGACTTAAAATAATTCGTCGTCGACGGCTAGTCCCTGTCTTGGAGGTTGTCCAGAAAAACGGGATTGTGGGAAGTGAAAGACGGGGTTCTGGGTGGATTGTCGGCAACCCTTACCTTACCTGACTACGGAAGGGTTACCCGTCATCCCGGGAAACGTCCAAGAGGATGCGAAGCTCAGCACTCTTGACGTGTACCGATTATGGCATTCTCGACTTCAGCTTGATCATCTCGCCATCCACAGTGAAGCTGCCGTATCCGTGATGGTGGATGGTCTTCGGATTCTTTTGCGCCGGATCGGTCCAGGCCTTGAGCACTTCAAGGACGAAGAGATTGTACTTGTTGACGAGCCGCATATCGGCCACCTTGCATTCGAGATTGGCGAAACACTCGGCCACTAACGGTGGCGCCACGCGCTCGGCCGGCGCCGGCGTCAGCCTAAATCTCTCGAACTTCTCCACGTCCCGGCCCGAGCAGTTGCCGATCTCCACGACTTTGGCCGCCAGTTCCAGCGCCGGAACGGCGATCATGCACTCTTTCGTCGCCAAGCTGTGATTGGCGCTGCTGACGACACAGGCAACCAGCGGCGGNNCCGGACCCGGTTCGAGCAACTGATAGACTCTCGAGAGTGGTAGATCTTTCATCACGGTCACGGCTCCTGGAATCCGTCTGCAGGCGCGGTCCGTTGTAGCTGCGCTCGTTGCCGTAGCGTGGATCATTCACGATGAGCGGGCATTCATTTCCCTTCCCTTACTCGGTAAATCGGACAACAGCGATCTAGCGGTTGAACATTTGAATGCCTCTTCAAGAATTCCTCCCCGCAGGGAGCAGGCTACTTCTTCGGATAGCCAACAGACTGCGCCAGGAGAATCTTCTGATTCGGCCCCAACTTCATGATCTTGGCTAGCGCGGCGCGATCCACAGAGCCCCGGACGACCGTTGCCAATCCCTCCGAGGCGCAGAACAGATAGACATTCTCACCGATGAAACCTGCATCGGCAGCAGTGAAAAGTTCTGCCTCACTCCCCGCTTGTCCCGTCTTGCTGAGATCGGCGACATAGATGAGGTTCACAGGCGCAGCGGCGACAAAGGCTTGCAATCCCGTGGCGGCGCGCACATCTTGCGCCAGGATCGGGTCAAGACGGTTTGCTTTTGCGTTGTACAGAAACAAGCCATCGCCGATAGCGACATAGATGTCAATTTCTTGCCAGTTCATCGCCGAAGGCGCGGTACGTCCGCCATCCGGACGGTTAATGCCGAACGCAGCCCAAAGGAGGTTGGCTAACACCTGCATGGGCAGGCTCTCGGGGCTAAACTCCCGTCGAGTTTTTCGTTCCTTAAGCACCTGCATGAGCGGACGGCCACCCTCGGTCTGTGCCGTTGGCAGTTGAATCGGTTTCAGATCCTGTGCGTGGATGGCAATGCTGACAAAAAGAGTGAGTAGTAAAGCCGATTTGCGCATAAAGATCCTCAGATAAGAGATGCTCTCGGGTCCCGGCCGGAGATCGTCGGCGAGGAGGAAACCGCTGGCGCCAAGTATGCAGCCATGGCAGGATTGTAAGATCCTTTAACCATGAAAGCGCCCTTTTGTGTCCTCTTCTGGGCGGTCGGCCAACCGGAAGCTATCCGATTGTTTTCGCAATATCGATTCGTTGACCTTGTCTTGTCTCCCGTCCGATCTGCCATAATCTTCCGCTGTGCGGGCGCTATCGACTTTCGCGGAGAATGCAGATGAAGTGCCCAGTGGCACGTCGGAGCCATTCCGCGTGACGGCAAGCTAGACTAGCCTGTGATCGAGCAGTTTTCGGGGGAGGACTGTTCCGAGAGCGTCCCGCGATTCAATGAGTCCGGGGCGCTTTCATTATTTCTGTGGTTCCCTGATCTTGACCAAACTCCTACGACCGTATCTTCACTCTCCTCAACCGCCGATTGACCGCATCAGCATCAAACGCCTCGGGATCAAAATCCTGTCCGATCCACTCGACCGTACTCGCGTGATCAGGGTCTCGTTCGTCGCGTAAAGCCTTCAGCATCTCTTGATACCCATGGGAACCACCACAGTCCTCTGGGGGGCAGTTGCGCTCGCCGCCGATGCAGAACGGGTAGAGCTTTCCCGGTTCAGGCGGCATGGCCTTCTCGTTGCAAACCTCGTGAATCCACCCGTCACCGAAGTCATACTCGTAATAAAGGAACTTGGTGTCCTGCTCGCCAAGGAGAAGTCGCAACGTAACCTTGGACGCGAGGTGATGCTGATTGTCGAAAGCTTCGAATCTTCCAAGATGTCTCCGCCGATCGACAGTGAACCGATGGAGGTGGGAATTCTCCCAGCCCATCACTATCTGGATAACCTTGTGCAGTTGGGGCAGGTTGACGGTGTCCTGCACTTGTATCCGGCGCCAGATCAGCGGGCGTACGTCCATCAGCGTAATTTTCAGTTGATAAATGTCCATTGTTGCGGAGACGTCTCAGGGTTTGAGCGTACCATTTGGGCATGAGCAGCATACATCCAGAATGCTCCGACTCAGCTGCGACTGATCAGTCGGTGGCTGCCGATGTTCTTCTTCGCCAGGAGCCAGAAGAGGAAGAAGACGAAGAGGAAGAAGACGGCAAAGAGGATGACGAAGATGATGACAGCGACGGCGGCTACTCAGAGTGAGCCCGCGCCTTATTTCAGGGGGGAAACGATGAAGCGTGAACATTTCGTCAAGGTAGTCGAGGAGACACTCGACTCGCTCCCCCAGGAATTTCGCAGTCGCATTCGCAACGTAGCTGTGCTGGTAGAGGATGTGCCGCCGCACCAGCCCTCACCGCAGTCGGGGCAGCAAAGGCGGCTGCTTCTGGGTATCTTCCATGGCGTGCCCACGACCAAGAAGAGCATATTTGACCTGCCGATAGGGCCTGATCACATCGTGCTTTACCAGAAGAATATTGAAGCGGTTTGTTCCAGCGAGGCCGAAGTCCGCAAACAGATCCGCCTGACGGTCATCCACGAACTGGGCCACTATTTCGGGATGGATGAGAATCAACTGAAGGGTGTTTAGGATTCGCTGCAGGCTCCGCTGGCCCTAAGCAGTCTTCTTCGCAGCCTTCACCTTCGCCCACCGTGCGCGTTGAGCGGCAGCAATTCTCCTGCGCCCCGCCACTGAGATGGTTCCCTTCGCTCTCGGTGCTTGACCACTCGTTTTCCGTTTTGCCCATCGCGCCTTCTGCGCCAAACTGATCCGGCGACGAGCCGACGCTGACATCGTACGCCTCGGTTTCGTGTAAAAACTCACGCCAAGAACTGAAAGAGCCGCATCAACATGTCTGAGCTGGTTGACCAGATTCGTTCTCTCTATCCTCAACTGCGACACTATGGACGCCAGCCCCCTTTAGATTTGCCATGAATTCCCCCTCAGCAAGGGGCTGCAATTGATCGGCTCTGTTCCCTGAACGGCCAATGAAAATGGGGCGCAAGCGTAAGGACTGCTCGGAGGAGGGACAAACGGTTGGGGGATAGGAAGCAGGAGGTTTGAAGTCCGTCGTTCATAGTAAGAACCCAGTAAACACCGGGCGGAGCGGGAGGGGCGCGGGGTGGGTGCCTGCGGTTACATCATCGCGCTTACTTCATGTCATCTATCTTGGTCTCACTTGCGGTGGGAATCTTCACTTCTGTGATGTGAATGGAATTGTTGTCAGGGTAGACGTAAGCCGTCGCGTGTACGTAGTGTCCTTCGTGACCCTCAAGGATCTCCGGATTGTCCACATTCCAGACTCTTTGGTCAGTGACGAACCTCAATCTGTCGCCACCTTCCTGAACTGTGCCCATGATGGTTGTCAGCCGAGTCCCCGCGGCCACCTGAGTCTTCCGTGGCACCTGATTGGCAGCGTCCTGTGAGAGAGCGTCGACCACGCTCAGGCAAAAGCACAGAGATAGAACAGCCCATAAAAGAGTTCTCATGGCAGGAACCTCCGTTCCAAGTGATAAATGCGCGTGCTTGTAAGCTGGGAAGGCGGAGTTACCCGCCCTCCCGTGCGCACTTACAAACCTTTACGCTGCTACAGCAACGTTATGGAAGGTCGAGGTTACGGACTCAAACGTCTGAACCTTGGGCACTCCATCGATCATTCTTGCAAAGGTTTTCAACACTTCTGGGTAAGTATTGGTGTTGTAAGCTTCTGCATAGGCTTTGCTCTCCCACAGACTGATTGCGACCACATCTAGGCTGCTGGGATTTGACAATGTGATTTCATCCTTAGAAACCCTTCTGCTTGCGAAGTAAAGGAAGAACGTCGTTCTCAAAGGTCCGGCTGTAATCAGAAAGCATATTGGACTTCAGGTGAATCGATACATTGCGTGCAAACATCGGCAACCTCCTTAGGTTGGGGTCGCTAAGAAAGAAAACTTCAGATTGGGCTGACTTAGTTCAGGGAACCTGAAAGAGTTAAGAAGAGGAAGCTCGCTCACTTACAATGCTAGGCTTGTGCGCCACCGTTGTCAAGCTTCCCCCACCGCAGGAAACCGCAGGTCGAGCGGTCGAGCGAGGATTGCGCCTCTCCTCCTGGTTCTAAGTAGCCTTCTTCTGCGCCCTTACCTTCGCCCACCTTGCCCGCTGTGCCGCCGCGATCTTCCTACGGGCTGACACTGACATGGTCCGCTTGGGTTTCACCTTCCCCGTTTGCAACCTCCGATAGTCCCGATGGCTCTTCTCGCGCAGCTCAGATTCCGCGGCCGTCTCGAAGCAGTCAATGTACTCGTTCAATGTGATCGTGAACATGCGCAGACATACCTTAATCAGGTGGTCGAGATGGTGTAACACGAGTAGTGGGATGATCCTTACTTTCGGGGACGAGCCCTGGGCCAATACAGTGTCAACGCT
>PMUM01000058.1 GCA_003166855.1 Acidobacteriaceae bacterium
TTGTGACGCACTACACTAGCACATTCGGTTCGTGCGAGCTTAGTCAGTTTCTGCTTCATTTTCCTGAGGGGCAACCATACAGGCCCCGTTTGAGTAAGGGGGGGACGTAGTGGCAAGTTTCCGAAACGACCCCGAAAGCACCAGCGCCACAAAACGGTTTCGCGGCCAAGCCATGAAAGAAATCATCTTCCAAGCAACAATCGACCAGTTCAGAGTCGATTGTTATACTCCTCCGTCGCCCGCCAACCCGAAGCCCAACTAAACGGTCGCTGCTAGCACGGCGTCGCAAGAGTCAGCCAGCGCCCTCAGTGACTCCATCGCCTTCATTGGATTTTCTGTTGGCGTTCATTCAGTCTTAGCAGTTCTTCTCGGATTGCTAGGAGACGAAGTCTTCTCAACTCATTCGTATTCTCTTTTGAGGCAGTGTGGTGCTCCTGTGATCGGTACGACTCATTGTCGTGCTGAAGCGATGCGATCTCTTGTCTCAGCTCTAAGACCCGCTGCCGATCGAATTGATCCATGCTGAAAATATACCCTCTAACAAAAATTCAAACGCACAATTAACGGGATAGTTGATGCAAGCCGAGGCTACTTTGAACTTAATTCACGAACCGCTCTCGCGTACTCGTCAGTCGCTTTCAGTAGTTCATCGGCAAGGTGATTCGGGTCTTGCGCACCGGCCTTCTTCAGTGCATCCAGAACCTTTCGCACCCTCGTCTCGGCTGCCCTTACTTCTTCAATGGTTGACATGGCTATCCCGCGCTTTCGCTCTCTGGTGTTCGTAAGACTCCCAAGAGTTCAAAACGAGGTTCACGGTTGGCGTAACATCCCGATTACAGTCAAAATCCCCGAGAAAGGGCGAACAGACGGCGCAAGCTTGTGTAATTGGCCTGTTAACAACATTTGCTGCTAGGCAGCAGAAAACCGCAAACCGCGTTTCGACTGAGCTGACTGAGCCGCTTACTACACGGCTGAATGCACCCGCCTAGTCCTAAAAGTGGTACTACCAAAATAAATACGAATGCCCAAAATCCTTTCGGATAACGGGCACTCGGTTGCCACTTTAGACAGCTTGAACGTTCTCAGCTTGCAAGCCCTTCGGGCCTTTGATCACGTCGAACTGCACGGTCTGGCCCTCTTGCAGGCTTCTGAATCCGCCCGCTTGAATCGCCGAGAAATGCACAAAAACATCTTCGCCGGACTGACGGCTGATGAAGCCGTAGCCTTTGGCGTCGTTGAACCACTTCACTGTTCCTTGTTCTGCCATTTGATAGTCCTATTCCCTTTTTTGAATGTGCTGAGAAGAAAGTTCGTAGGCGACCAGTCAGGCACTTGTCACTCGGGAAGACGGAGTTAACCGCCCTCCCATGCGACATGTTTACAGATCTCTACGCTGCTACGGCGACTTTATGGAAGGTCGAAGTCACAGCCTCAAACGTTTGAACCTTGGGCGTTCCATCGATCATTCTTGCCAAGGTTTTCAACACTTCTGGGTAGGTATTCGTGTTGTAAGCTTCTGCATCGGCCCTGTTCTCCCACAGACTGATTGCGATGGCATCCGGGCTGCTGGGATTTGACAGTGTGATTTCGTCCGTAAAGCCCTTCTGTTTACGAAGCAAAGGAAGAATGTCCTTTTCAAATGTCCGGGTGTAATCGGAAAGCATGTTCGATTTCAGATGGATAGAGACATTGCGTGCAAACATATCAACCTCCTTAAAGGTTGTTCACGCTAAGAGGAGCGAACTTCAGATGGGCTGACTTAGTTCAGGGAACCTGAAAGAGGAGACGGTGGAAACCAGCTCAATTACATTATATCACCTGAGGATCTTGGAATGTTAGCAATCGGAGCGGGGCTGTGGGAAACTGTGAGCATGGCAAAGAAACGAACCAAGCTTGACAGGTCACAGCGCCAATCCGACCGATCGGAGAAGAGGCTAAATGGCACCCGCCGCGAAGCCGCCAAAAAGAACGCCCGTGAGGACGTGAACCAAGCTGTTGAGCGGATAGTGAGAAAATAGTTGCCATGAGCATCGGCAAGGGAAAGCGGCCACGCGACCCCTAACCAGCTTGCGAGGTGGATTGTAGATCGCTCAACAAGCGATACACCGGAGCCGGAAGTCGTCGCAGCTCCGGTATCCCCCCCACGGACGTGTCCAAGTATATGGCTGAAATCGGCCGGCGCGGCGGACAAATTGGCGGGAAGCGCCGCTTTACTTCATACGTGGCCTGGCATCGTAGTACCGCAAGGTCGAGACGGTAGCACGCGGATTGGATTTGCCCAAGGTTTTGTCAATTGGCGATAAATCGCCATTTCACGCATTGACCCCTGTGAAGGGGGTTTTGAGTGTAATCGCTGGTTACAACATTTACGAAACTAGCAACTCAATGTCCAATAGCTAACGGACGCACGCGCTTGACGAGTTCTTGCAGAAACTCGTCGGAGTGCATGAACACCGCGAAATGACCACCATGGATTGGCACAAACTCCTTGCGGGGTGCTTTCATGGACTCGACGTAATGCCGGGCAAGGGCGGTCGGAGTGGTGAAATCCTCGTCGCCCTCAAAAACAAACATCGCGATGGAAAACTCGAGGCCAAGTTCCGCCGGGCCGCTGGATTTGGTTTGCTGCACGAGCCGGTCCCCCAGGATCTGGCCATCGAAATCGTCGTTGATATCCTGTATTGAGCTGCCGGGCGCGACCAGAGCAAGCCCAATCGTCCCGTAGAGGAACTGGTCGGCGCCTTCAAATCTGTTCGACCACTTGCGCTGCACGCCGTACCCTTCGCCGCTGGAATACGGAGGTGGCCCGACGTGCTTCAACTCGTCGATGGCGTGCTGATTCTCGCTGGTCTGCGCCTTCTGCAAGAGCGCGTCATAGGCCGCCGAATAGTTTTTGACTTCGTCCGCGACCTGGCCTGTGCCTACGTATGCATAGAAGAGTTCCGGCCTGGCGCGAACCATTCCCAGGCCAAGGATCGTACCGAACGAATGAGCGACAACGATAATCTTGTCTTTGCCAAGATGCTTCCGCAGGTACTCGGCCAGCTCGATGCCGTCCTTGGTCATGCGATCAACGGTCATCGTGGGCCCCACCGATGGTCCGGTCTTTCTGAGCGTTCGGCCCGCACCCCTCTGGTCCCACTGCACCACCGTGAAGTACTCTTCCCAGGGAGCGAAGAACGCGAAGGACCAGGGATTGGTGACGTCACCGGGACCACCGTGCAGAAACAGCAGCACGGGATTGCTGCGGTCCTCTCCGCGAATCGTGACCCATTGCTCGATTCCGCCGATCGGGACGTAGCTGGCCTCGTCAATGCCTTGTGCGGACGAAATCGCGTAATTTTGCGCGTTGCGCCTTCGCACAAAAGACTCCACCTCTTCGAACTTGCGGTATTCGAGTTCGATGGCTGGTGATGCGGCGGGCGGCTGAGTTTTGTCGGCTTGTCCCTGGGCCCCACGATCCAGACAGAAAAGTGCGAGGCAGCAGATAAAAATTCCTCGTAACATGCGTTGCTCCTGAAGGCTGTCAGAGGTTTAGACGCAACTAGGGCGAACAGGACATCATAGCTTCAATTCCAGTGGCATAGACCGAGGTGTGCCTACCAATGTCGGTTTTCTGGGGAATGTCAGTTGTTGATAAATCGCCATTACAGTGCGCCGGGATAAACCGGCATGAAGTAGAGGATGAAAGAGCCTTACGAGAAAGGAGTAGCGATCCACTCGGCCTCGAGTCTTGCGCTGCTACCGTGAGGGACACAGCGAAGCGTAGACAGAGGATAGGCGGGGTGGGTATTCAGCTCCGAAAAGATGCAATCCGGTACGCCGACGCCCTTGTAATGCGCGGAAGGCAATATGAACCGGCGCGATAGCGCGAACTCTGGTTCAGTCCGGCGTAGTCGAAGACCCCAGACACGCCTAGAAACTTCATGCACGAGAACCGGGAGACATCGGAGATGCCTGCGACGAAAGTCAGTCGCAGG
The DNA here is from genome assembly GCA_003166855.1 of Acidobacteriaceae bacterium. Taxonomy (GTDB): domain Bacteria; phylum Acidobacteriota; class Terriglobia; order Terriglobales; family Acidobacteriaceae; genus Sulfotelmatobacter. Next base: position 3,981 of record PMUM01000058.1, read on the forward strand.
ACGGCGGGAGAAGGCTTAGGCCACACGGCCCGCGTGTACGTCCCCGAGGAGTCACACCGCGGCATAGTACCGAT
>PMUM01000207.1 GCA_003166855.1 Acidobacteriaceae bacterium
CAGGTCGACCACCGACACGTTCGGCGAGGGCCCGCGCATGGAGAATCCGTCGACCTTGCCGCCGAGCTCTGGAATCACCAGTTTCAGCGCCTTGGCCGCGCCAGTCGTCGTCGGAATCATCGACAATGCCGCTGCCCGAGCGCGCCGCAGATCCTTGTGCGGGAAGTCGAGAATCACCTGGTCGTTGGTGTAGGAGTGAATGGTCGTCATGGTACCGCTGACGATCTTGAACTCGTCATTAATGACCTTGGCCACGGGCGCCAGGCAATTCGTAGTGCAGGATGCGTTCGAAATAATGTGATGCTTCGAACCGTCATATTTGTCGTGGTTCACGCCCAGCACCAGTGTGACGTCCTCATTCTTCGCCGGAGCGGAGATGATGACCTTCTTCACCGTCCCGCGCATGTGCTTCTTGGCGTCGTTGGCATCGGTGAAGCGCCCGGTCGACTCGATCACGACCTGCGCACCCACCGATTCCCAGGGCAGCGCGGCCGGATCCTTCTCTTTGAACACTTTGATGGTCTTGCCGTCGACGGTGATGCTATCGGGCCCGGCCGAAACTTGATTCGGAAGGTTGCCCAGAACCGAGTCATACTTCAGCAGATGGGCCAGAGTCTTGGGATCCGTGAGGTCGTTGACCGCGACGAAGTCCAGGTTGGGATCCTTCAGCGAAGCGCGCAAAACGTTGCGGCCGATTCTTCCGAATCCATTGATGCCAACTTTGATTGCCATGTTTCCTCCGTTGAATTTATGAAGGCGTCATCAGGTTTGGTTGAGCGTTGAGTTGTAAACCAATGATGTTAGCAGGGAAAGGGAAGCGGCGTAAACGTTGCCGGGATTACTCTTGGGGTAGGTCAATCCCAATCACGGAATCGAGTGCGTCGAATCACTGACAGCGCTAGAAGCGCCGGCGTCCCGCCGGCTGTCGTGAGGGCGTCCCGCCCGCACACCTTTCACCGAGTCGCAGCGGAGGCGATGCCCACCGTTTCGCTGTATGCAAGATGTTTCATCTTGACGCCCAACTTCGCCGCGAGGAAAATCCCCTTACTTGCTGACCGGCCTACGGATTCCCCCACCTTCTGGGCACGCAATCGGGCTTCCGCTTCCACTACGTGCGTGTCGCTCTCTCGCAAGCTCGCACGATCGGCCCATTCCCGCGACGATGGGCACAAACTTTTCGCTCCGGCAGCAAGCCGGAAAAGGAGACTACAGTGGGTAATCTCAAATTGGAAAGACTGATATTCATCCTGGTTATTTTCTGCGCTGCAAACACGATCAGTTCCCCAGCGCAGACCCTCACAACCCTGGACAGTTTCAACGGCACCGACGGAAAGGCTCCAGCCGCTACTCTGGTGAAGGGCAGCGACGGCAATTTCTATGGGACAACCTCGTCCGGCGGAGCCAACGGCAACTTTGGCACCGTCTTCAAAGTTACTCCCGAGGGCACACTGACGACGCTTTACAGTTTTTGCTCACTAACCAACTGTACCGATGGCGCGAACCCGCAGGCGAGCCTTCTGCTGGGCAAGGACGGAAACTTCTACGGCACAACCTTCATCGGTGGCACCAATTGCATCAGCGGCACCTCTAACACGGGCTGCGGCACGGTTTTCAAAATCACGCCACAGGGTCAATTGACGACGCTGTACAGTTTTTGTTCCCTGGCGAGCGGTTTCGTCTGCAATGACGGTTCCAGCCCATCGGCAGCGCTGATTCTAGGACCCGATGGCAACTTTTATGGCACGACCGGGAATGGCGGGGGGAATGCCGCGGACAACAATTGCTTCTGCGGAGGCTTCGGGACCGTGTTCAAAATTAGTCCAGCCGGCAAGCTGACGACTCTGTACGCCTTTTGCAATTTCACGAACAGCGGCGGCTACTGCCTTGACGGAGATGCCCCCATGGGAGCTCTGGTGCTGGCTTCCAATGGGCACTTCTACGGGACGACGTACGATGGCGGGACCGGACAGGATCACAGTGGCGGCACAATCTTCGAGATGACTCCAGCAGGCAAGCTCACAACGCTCTACAGCTTCTGCCACGAAGCGACCTGCCCTGAAGGGGGATATCTGTTCGCCGGGCTGATCCAGGCTCGGAACGGGAATTTTTATGGCGTGACGCGGTACGGCGGGTACAACGGCTGGGGCACCGTCTTCGGCATCACCACAGCGGGAAAAGTCACGACCCTCCACCGGTTCGGCGCCAACGGCGTTACTGAGGGTGTAACCCCGTACTCCGCGCTCACACAAGCTTCGGACGGGAATCTCTATGGGACAACGCCGCAAGGCGGAGCCTACAGCAACACCGGCAACTCCTCAGGCACAGTCTTCAAAATCACGCCAAACGGCAAGTTAACCACGCTCTACAACTTCTGCACTCAAACCAACTGCACCGACGGACAATATCCCTATGCGGGATTGGTGCAAGGTGCCACCGGGGAGCTTTACGGCGTCGCCTTCAACGGGGGAACCGTCAGCGATGGCACGGTGTTCAGTGTGTCTTTGAAGTGATTGAGTCAACCTCAACCACAGGGGCTGCGCGAGGGAGCTTGACGGTAGAATCCTTCGACGTTGCGGCCTCTGTGGTGAAATCATGATGTGATTCCCATCACCGACCGTCGCGACCATTGTCACTGCCCCCGAACCATCCCTATCCTTTAATGGAGCAGCGGGGACGGTGCAGAGCGGCACGCCCGCGACATTCCCCGATCGCGAGGCCAGCAATGGTGAACGACGACGTTGTGAAATGTCCGCTGTGTGGCGGATTCACCCACATTGAAAAGACCGAACTGCGCGAGGCCTTGAAGAATCCTCGCCTGCGTGAACAGGTCGAACTCTATATTGCCGAACTTCTCAAGTCTCCGGTGGAGGATCTCGCCAGCGTCGGCGCCACCCAGTCAGGCCGCGACTTCCAGAAAGACGTGCACAGCTGGAATCCCTGCGTGCCCATGTGGAAGAGAAGCCCGAAAGAATAGCGCCCATGTCGCTGGCCTGGTGCCCGGTGCCCGGGTTGCGGGCAAAAGTCTCCGCAACTCAACCTGAAACAGGCCGGAATGGTGGTCCCGGCGACAACTCTACGGTCACCACGAAATGTGATCTCAATCACAGCCCATTAACAACCCCGGGCATATACCCAAGAGTGTGGGTAGCCACGGATGGCAGCAGTTCGCGCCCGCGAACCGCACGGAGGAATCATGTTAATCAGCAAGCAACAGGCACTGGATTATCACAATGGCGAGCGCCCGGGAAAAATTGAAGTCACGCCGACCAAGCCCTGCCGCACGCAGCGCGATCTCAGCTTGGCCTATACACCCGGCGTCGCCGAGCCCTGTCTCGAAATTCAGAAGAATCCCCAGGATGCCTTCAAGTACACAGGCCGTGGCAATCTGGTCGCAGTCCTGAGCAACGGCACCGCCGTGCTCGGCCTCGGCGACATTGGAGCTCTCGCCGGAAAGCCCGTCATGGAAGGCAAAGCGGTCCTGTTCAAACGCTTTGCCGATGTCGACGTCTTCGACATCGAAGTGAACAGCAAAAATCCCGAAGAGATTATCAAGCTCTGCCAGTTGCTCGAACCCACGTTCGGCGGCATCAACCTCGAAGACATCAAAGCCCCCGACTGCTTCCAAATCGAAGAAGAACTGCGCAAGACGATGAAGATCCCAGTCTTCCATGACGACCAGCACG